>JACRBX010000293.1 GCA_016219225.1 Deltaproteobacteria bacterium | reverse complement strand
CCTGGTATCGAAAAAATGTGCATTCCTCTTTTTATATGATCCTGTTACCGATTTCCATCCAATCCAAAAATATCGGACTGATCTGTCTCGAAGGCCTTCAGGATGGATTACAGGATATGTCGAAGGAATATCTGAATTACATGAGAATCCTGCGTGACCAGATTATGCTGGCCATCAAGCAATTGGCCTCTGAGAAGTAAACCGCTCCTTTCCTACCGACCGCCACTTTTCTTTTTTCGGGCATATTCCTGGGCCGGCGTTTCGAAAGGAATGACCTCCAGAAGATTTACGATACCCAAGGAATCAAAAAATATCTGGAGCGGGAAACCCGCTGAGGCTGGTCGAGAATCGCCCGGTCTTCAGCGCTGAGATTGAACCCACATTGCATCAATTCGAGTTCCTTTTCGATATCCCGAAGGATTGTTTCCTCCGTAGTGTTTATCTTCTCTGCGCCCTCTGAGGAAGGCAGCAGCAGGATCCCCCACATCACAACGAGCCAGCTTTTTTTCGCCATCATGGCCGCAATGCCGGGGAGCAATGCGGCAAACTCGGGTTCCGGCAGAGTGTCAAAAGCGCTTATCGTATGGCAGAGGGCGCCATTTCATGTAACGTTTCTTTTCCTCGACCATCTCCCACAGGCCCGAATCGATGATCTTCGTTCTGGCTTCGTCTCTGCTCTGATGACCGTTGTCAATGAAAAGGAATCCGCTTCTTTTCGAAATTCTGTTCAAATCGCCCATGAGTCCCCCGGGATCGCTCACCATATGAAACATGTCCAGTGCGTAGATAATATCGGCTATCCCCCCGGCCAGGGAGCACTTGTTGCGGTCTGTCAGCACCGCGGTCACATTGGTCAGCCGTTCCTGGGCGGCCCGTTTCGTCACGGCCCTGATGGCGAGTTCGTGGATATCGAGGGCGAATACCCGCCCCTGCGGTCCCACCAATTTGGAAGCGCGCTTGAGGTAGGATCCCGGACCGCAGCCATAATCGACAACAGTCTGTCCGGGCTCTATACCGAACTCATCCAGGAGAGAGGATACCGAAACGAATCTATCCCTGATGTCAAACATCATCTTCATCACCTGAAAAGCAAAACCGGGCATCCTGTCCATGCCCTTACCGCTGATGGTTAATCTCACGAGAACCTCCTGTTTATAATCTTTTGCAGTATTTCAAACCGTTCCATGGGACAGCTTTTTAGCCACTTCCTGCGAAATTTGTTTATCATCCCATTCCGGGTGGGTGCTTTTCAGGTGGGCCATTAACATCTTCCGGGCCGATGTCCACATCTTAAACCCGATTTGGATCCTTTCGGCCGGGGTTTTTATATTTTGCCTTAGCCGGTTCTTTTCGGGGTCAAAATGAGCCATCCCATTTACGGCTCAATCTAATAGCGATAAGAATCGATCAACACTGATGACCCAGGTATTATCAGGAAACTTCTGTAGGGTTCCCCTCTTATCCACGATCTGCACCCCAAGGGTGGATTGATCGGGAAACCATTTTCGACGATTCTTCAGGGTGCCGGAAAGGTTGGTCTCCCCGGTTTTGACCTCCAGACAAAGGATTGGTTTGCGGTCCTTCGTCACCACGAAATCAATCTCCTTTTTATCCAGGGTCCGCACATAATAAAGCCGGTATAGGCCATATCCCCTGTCCGTAAGGGTTTGACAGGCCCGGTTGAGGTTAGTAGCCACCATATTTTCCAAACGGGCCGGTCCTTCCGGGACATAATACCAGTCCAGAAAATACCATTTCTTTTCTCTTCTCAATCCCCGGGAAATTTTTTGAGTCCAGGGGTCCACCGGAAAAAGGAGATAGAGTCTTTTCAACTGCTCCAGCCATTTCTTCACCGTAGTATGGGCCACTTCCAGCTCCCGGGCCAGATTGGCCATGGAGAGAGGAAACATGACGCGGGATGGCAGAAGTGACACCAGTTGCTCGATCTTGTCCAGTTCTACCACCCGAGTTAAATCCTTTAAATCCTGGCGCACGATCAAGCTCAAATAATCCTGGTGCCACTTTCGACAAAACCGATCGTTTTGTCTTAAAAAGGGTTCCGGGAACGGTCCATTCCGTAAAAAAAGGGTATGGGCTTCATTGATCTCCGGGGATAAGCGGCGAGAAATCTGTTTTTCGAAATTCGAAACCATTGTCCCAAAATTCTCTTGGCTCAAAAAACAGGGAGGGTTCTTCAAGGAGGCTATTTCGCTGAGATTAAACGGAAACATGTGGAAGAGATTGTATCGCCCAACCAGAGAATCTCCGGATCGGCGGAACAGATCCAGACGGGCGCTGCCGGTTATGAGGAATCTGAATTCTTTTCCAAAAACGTCATAAACACCTTTCAGAATATCCCGCCAATGGTTGCGTTTGTGGATCTCATCAAAAACGATCCAGGGTTCAGGGAGGCCGCCCAGTGAGCGTGCCGGAGACTCAAAAAAGCGGCTGTCGGATGAGTAGGCTCGCCGGGTTTTGATATCATCCCAATTATAGTAAAGAGAGGAGCAGCCTTTCCTTTCCAACCAATTCCGGGCCAGCATGGTTTTTCCCACCTGACGCGGGCCGGCCAGAAAGATCATGTGCCTTCCAATCAGGTTTTCATCAAAGGCATAGGTTTCAAGGCTTCGGGAGATATAGTTATTGGATTTCATGGACTCATCTTATCGAGATAATATGAGCGTGTCAACTCAAAATACCGCTATCCGGATAAGGCAATTCTTTAAATGGTCGAGGAAAAGTTTTAATCCGTGAAATCAAAAGCCTTCATGATAGGCTGTTGGGAGGATGGTGTTTTTTCCGGTAAAATCTGGAACAGTTCAAGTAAAATGTTGTCCGGGGCCAGGGCCATCATATACCGCAGAGTGCCATATTCCCGGACCGACCCCCGGAAGGAGAAACCCTTATCGGCCATGTGGGCGATCAAACTCTCCAGGTCATCCGTTTGAATTCCCAGATGATGATAAGCACCGCCCCCGCCCGGTCGTGGCGACTGGTCGTAAATATTGATCCGTCCCGAACCGACAGCGATCATGACATTCCGGACCCCGGCAATCTCCGTATCAAAAAGGATCTGGGCGCCAAACATGTCCTGCCAGAATTTAAGGGTGGCCCTTATATCCGAAGCAAAGACGTGAACGTGATGCAACCGTACCTTAAAGGATCGGTTCGATGAGGACATAGGATTTAGGCTTTCTTTCAGTAATGATAGGGAATGGACAGTTTTTCAAAAACCTCAATAATGATTTGAAGTAATTCAAACAGTTCCATGGGACAACCTTTTAGCCACTTCCCGCGAAATTTGCTTGGCATCCCATTCCGGATGGGTGCTTTTTAGATGAGCCGTTAACATCTTCCGGGCCGATGTCCACATCCTAAATCCAATTTGGATCCTTTCGGCCGGGGTTTTTGCCGTAATATTTCAGCCATGACATCATCCACCACTTCAATCTGCCCCGGATCGAGTCTATACTTTATTTTTTGCGGTTCTTTCATAGTGCACGTCGGCTGGACTGGGGAGCAGGCTGGTAATTTTAACAGACATTTTCGACTCGTTGCTCTAATTGCTCTTTGATCCAGGCATTGATGCTCTCCCCGGACTTTTTGGCGGCAACGTATATTTTTCGATGCAGATCAGGCGGGATTCTCAACAAGAATTTCCCGGTGAAAGGTTTTTCCGGCGGTTGGCCAAGTTTAACGCAATATTTGAGATAGTCTTCGACGGAATCCCGGAAGGCCCCTTTGATCTCTTTAACGGTTTTCCCCTGGAAAGTAATAACGTCGCGTGTATTGATGACTTCACCATGAAATATTTCCGCTTCTTCATCGAACTCCACATGACCCATATAGCCTTTATATTCCATCATAGTTTTACTCCTGATTCCCCCAAAAATTTGCGCACGGATTTTACCGTGCCCCGGTCGGTCTCCTTTTGTGGATGAGGACGATGAAACGTCGCTCGAATTCCGTATAAAAAAAATTCGGCAAATTCAAAAAGAAGTATCGATCGACTGTCGACATCTATGCCCATCTTAGAAGCTTCATATTGGGGGTAAAAAGGTGGTTTTAAGGACCTCTTTGCCCTCCTTCTTTTATCCATTTCACTATGAGTTCAATCCCCTGACGTGGTCCGACCCAATGCTATTAACTTAAGGAAATAACTTACTAATTACAATATGTTATATCATGTTACCTCTTAAGCGTTTTGAAATGGGTTTTGAGTGAGATCAGGTTCAATTCCGCTATTTATAAGGGGAATTCCAAGCGGCCCACAACGCTTACGAAATCCAGGGTTCAGAAAAATGGAAACAAAACTGGTTTCAGCTTTTACTGGAATTACTCCAAGAGATCGAATTCATTTTAAAAAAACTCTTAAGTTAATGGCATTGGGTCCGACCCCGTTTAAGTTTAAGCCCGTTTAAGCGTTTACAAAAAGAAAAATGGAAAGCCTCGGTAACTTTATAAGTTACTGAATCGGGTGGACAACGTTTTTCATTTTTTTCTCTGCTGTCTGCCATCGAGAGAAAGCAACAAACTCTGTAGCACCTGCTTAGCTTCAAGTGCTCAACATTCTCTCGATCGCAAGGAATCTCTTTTCGGCATTTTGCATCCATTTCCGAGTAGAATTCTTGATTTTTTCCGGGGCAGTGTTGAATGCATCCCGAAACTGAGTTAAATAGTTCCGAGCATTCTCGATATCGTCGCAGGAGGCGTGATAGACGATCTCCGCTTCAAAATAGGCTGGGAATCTCCGATCAGCGTTCTTTCCAACTAGGTTGGAGTATTCTTTGAAGGCATTGCGCGCGATGCCGATCGCCCAGTCTACGGCTTCTCGCTCCTCTTTGGACAGATCCTCGTATTTGCGTTGCGGGGGTTGGGTGTCGGTTTCAATGAGAAGGAGAGCCTTCACCATCTCCGACGCCCGAAGAAAGAGTTGCGTGAGGTGGGAGCAGCGGTACTCGTTCTCGCCAAGCGGCCCTGACGATTCAAGGACCTCCTTGCGACGCTCGATAGCGATCTTGAATGCGGGCCACGCACTGGAGGGAGGTAGTGCACGAGCGACGTTTTCCTCCCCGATCATGGTCCACAGTTCGTGCTGGACGAGGTCACCAAGATCCTTTGCCTTCGCACTACCCAATGCATTCTCAAGAAGCCGTTGGGCTTCTTGAGCGTAGCAGATGCATCGACGAAACTGCTGCAATGCCAGGTCACGCGCCTCATTCACGCTCCGCTGGAGATCTCGCTGCTGATCAGCAATTGCGCCTTCTACTGCGATTTCGCAAAGATCGAGGAGTGCCATCCTGTTCTTATTCTCGATGAGCCCGAGATAATCCGCTGCGTAGGCCAAGCCAACCAGCAGCACTGAGCGGTATTCGGGACGCGGGACTGAGCCCGAATCGTATAACACTCTCGTGATTCGGTCTTCCATTTCCTTGAAGGCTCGGCGTGCCTGGGGATAACTGCTCTTCTTGTCCTCTTTCCAGTAGCGGTTCTGGGCAAGTAGCAACTCACCGTAGGATGAACCGAGAAAATTTAAATGGTCGACGTTGAGGTCCACCTCGCTAACGCCAGCAAAGGTGAGTGTATCGTCCTCAAGGAAAGAATTGCTGAAAAGATAATAGTGCTCAAGGACGGCCCACGCACCGGGAAGGTTATATTCCAGATCCGCCAGAATTGCCGCGCAATCACTTTCGGAGGGTAGGAAGCCCCCGTTTTGCGTATTATACGCGGCCTCGAAAATTTGGTTCATCCTTTCTTGCCATGATGGCCTGGCCCGGTCTGATGGATCTTTTGTTTCAATGCCGAGCTTCTCCCGACAATAAGCCGGGAACAAGCAGTGCGGGTTGGCGAGGAAAAACCGATTGGGGAATCTCTTCCGGACAAACGGCGAAAAATTTTCTGAAACCTTTTCATTATGGGAGATCCAATACCATTTGTCCAACTGCTCTGTCTTAGTGATAACCTCAAGGAAGGGGTTCATGTCGAAGTAGTCGCCACCTCGATAGCCAATAACAATAATTGGCGCATCGTTGGTCAATCGTTCGAGGAGAGCAGAACGGAGCACGTTCGGAAAGGGAGTTGCGAGACCGCGTGCAAGCGCACTCGTCGGAGGCGAGTGCTTGGCTGCTATGGGGGGATTATCCATGTCTAGAAGGTGGATCGTGCCATGGAAAGCGATAATCTCCTGTCCCCTATTCGGAACTTTTTGTTCATTCTGCAGGGACTTGACTGTAATGTATTGATACGCGACGGACGGATCGACGGATTCGTAGGCTTTCGCAAGCATTTCATCGAAATTCGAGGTAAGGATAGGCCCAATGAGTCCCTTACTCGACAAAACAGCGAGACTTCGCGAGAAGTCGTTGCATCCGGCCTCAAGGCAAAGCTCTCGCCAGAACAGGGCCGCGTCGAACTTCGGGCTGCCATCTCCTCTCCTTCCAGAGCGGTAGCGGAACAGCGAGCAGAGCAACTCGAGTGTGATGTGGGGTTGGTCCAACCGAGCGAGGACCTCTGATATGCGGACTTCGGAATTATTGGGGACACGACCGAAGAGCCACTTAACCATCCCCTTCTTCAGGTCTGCAGCGACGGGTAGGTGTTTGTACGACGCCCCGGCACCGAGCAATAGGACAGGGCGCCGTTCTTCTTCCAAGAGGTGGGCGAGATCCTCGATTCCAAATTTTTTAATACACATGGTGACTTCCCCTCTGCAATGAAAGCAATCAATTTTCTGCCCTTCTTAATAATTCCTTTCTTCCATTCCAATCCCTTAAAGCTCCGGTTCACAAAACAAAAATACCCCGCTCCTTTTTAGGAAATGGGGTTTTCAATCATCCTTTAACCATAAGATATCCCCTTTTTGGGTAGATAAGGGTTAATAAGGCATCGATTATTCTGACAAATTAGTCTACCATATCAATCCTCCAAAAGCAAGGAAGATTCCATAGAAGAATTGGAGGGGGCTTACCCGGCCAACCTTCAGCGATAAGCTTTCAGCAAAACCCTTTACCAAGTAATGGGTTGGCTAAATCCTGATCGCTGACTTGGGGTTCATTTTTATACTATCATCCCGACTTCCGCCTGCGATAAGTATTCAGGTCGGCATCAGTTACGTTCTCCGGAGAGACGAATTTATAATGTTTTTCAGTCACGATTCCAACACCATTTTCATTTTGTTCGAATTCAAAAAGCGCAATCGTGGATTCTTCCATAAACTGGGCGCCTACCGAGCGGCAAATGAGAGATGGAAACTTGTGAGCACAAACACCAAAATCCTGTTCAATCTGTACAATGCTTAATTTGTCAGTGCGACCTTTGGCCTGAATTGGAACGATATAATGCACTCCTTTTTTATCCACCCCCACATAGATCTCATCCGTTTCCACCTGTCCCATTTCCGGGACCGTCGTTCGAAGATGGCTCTGTAATGAATAGCAGGTAATTCCCAAAAAGATATCAACCAATCGGTTATACCGGACTTTAGCAAGAAGTGCTTGTTCATCATTAAAGGCATACTTTTCAACAATTCCCGGGGTAGCTTCCGGAACTTTGATGACAACCATATTTTTGTTTGGGAGTAAAGGGACATTCGGTATCAGAACAAATCGATATTTGGATCTTCCTGTCGGTCTGATAATCCAGGTTTCTTCCTTACCGGCGAGAGATTGGATCATCTTGGGTAACTCAGATCTATAGCGGAAGCTGTAGATTAGATCCCCAAGATTTTTGGGTAAATTTATTTTGAGTTCGTTTCCAAACTTTACAATATCCTTTCTTTCGAATTCCAATTCCCTCATGCCTTCTTTAAACTTTGAGAAAAAAATTTTCTCTATGATTGAAACATAAATGTTTTGTTTGGTCATTGCTGTCCCCTTATTCCTTCATTTTCTCCCTGGCCATTTCAGGAGAACAATTTCTTCACGTAGCTGTTTTTTAGTAGCTGTGGCTATCCGAGTACGAAACAAATCTATGCCAACGACTTCATAACCGAGGGAGTCAGCGATATCGGCCAATAGATG
>JACRBX010000292.1 GCA_016219225.1 Deltaproteobacteria bacterium | reverse complement strand
ATCCACCCTGTTTTTATAAATAACCTGGGCTTTGCAGGAAAGGGTAATCGTATTGGCCAGCTCGATTTGAATGTCGGGGATAATCATTCCCGGCAGGAGCGTGGAGGATTCCTCTTCTTCTTCCACGGAGAAACCGGAGGTGGACAGGTCACAGATATTTAATTTAATTAATTTTTTAATTAAGGGATGCGTAAAAAAAACCCCGGGGGAAGGGTGCAGGGTTTGTCTCGGGGCCCGAAACTCCCGGCGCTTGAATCGATTGATCGGTTCCCCCCTGGGTCTTAAGACCAGGGTTTTAGAATGAAGATTTCCCCACTGCTTGACTATTTCACAATCCCTTGAATAAAATATTTCCGCTTGGTCCTTGAAAATGATCTGAACCGGATATTCGGAATTAATCCACTTCAAAGAAATCCCTTCCCCCGCATAGATCTCCACCAGAAAAGATTTGACACTGAAGACCGCCAGACGCCCTGAAAATAAAATACCGCTTTGAATCATTTGGGTCGGAATTTGATGACCGGGATATCGTTTGGTTTTTCGTAATACGATTTCAAAGCCGGATTCCGGCAAGGTCACATTAATGCCCTGGTCGCTTATTTGGATCTTTTGGGATTGGGCTAAAATGATTTCTCTTCGGTTCTCGATGAAGAAACAAAGGACTTCGAAATCCTTTAGAGATTCATAAAAATCCGTCGGGTTAGACCATCGGCCAAAAACCGTTCCACCCTGACAAGGTTCCGGTTTAATCCCCCGGACCAGGATTTCATCATATTTGGAATGTCTGAAAACAATTAAAATTTCCCCTTCCGAAAAGTTGATATAGTTGAGATGGTCGATCAATTTTTTCCGAAGGATCTTTTTGGCATTATTGAATCCTTTTTCAAGTTCTCCCCGGGTTAACAACTGAACCAGTTCAAATAAATTCCCATAACTTAAATCAATCGTTTCTATCTCTTTCTCTTCTTTTAAGGTATGGGCCTGAAAAGCTATACTCATTTTTTCCTTTTTACT
The DNA here is from genome assembly GCA_016219225.1 of Deltaproteobacteria bacterium. Classification (NCBI taxonomy): domain Bacteria; kingdom Pseudomonadati; phylum Myxococcota; class Myxococcia; species Deltaproteobacteria bacterium. The sequence goes on along the minus strand of JACRBX010000292.1, from coordinate 27,458 downwards.
CAGAGTCAATCGGCTGCCTTGCGAATAAAGGTCGGGACTTCCAATTCTTCTTCGTCAAAATAGTATTCCGGGGCCTTGGCCGGTCTCCGGGGGCCGTATTTATCGATCTCTTTCCCCTTGCGCACAAAGGTCGGGGTTTCCCGATCTTCCCCCCGATCGGCCTTGACCTCCGGTAGGGTGGGCCGTATTCTATCTAAATCCATGACGACCCTTTCTTCTTTGGGGGTGATCCCGGTAGCCACTACGGTAACCCGCAGGTCATCCTCCATGCTTTCATCAATAGCCGTGCCCCAGATGATATTGGCTTCTTCGTGGACTTCTTTCCGAATCAAAGTCGAAGCTTCGGTCACTTCTTCAAAGCCCAGGCTGGAGCTGGCCGTAATATTCATCAGGACCGCCCGGGCCCCGGAAATGGAAATATCTTCCAACAGGGGACTGGAAATGGCCCGTTGGGCCGCTTCTAAGGCCCGATTTTCACCACTCGCCAGTCCGGTGCCCATCAGAGCAATCCCCATCTCCGACATAATGGCCTTTACATCCGCAAAATCCAGGTTAATATGTCCGGGGACTACGATCAGGTCGGAGATCCCTTTAACGGCGTACAACAAGACTTCATCGGCCTTTTGGAGCATTTCTAAAAAAGTAGCCTTTTTAGTAGCCAGGGCGATCAAACGATCATTGGGAATGGTGATGAGGGTGTCCACCGCTTTCCGTAGTTCTTTAATCCCTTCCTCGGCCTGTTTCAACCGTCTGCTCCCTTCAAAATGAAAAGGACGGGTTACCACGGCCACGGTCAAGGCGCCTAATTCTTTACACATTTGGGCCACAACCGGGGCCCCCCCGGTTCCGGTTCCGCCGCCCATGCCGGCGGTAATAAAAACCATGTCGCTACCGTCCAGGGCTTCCCGAATTTTTTCCGTATCTTCCAGAGTAGCATTCCTCCCGATTTCGGGATTGGCCCCGGCCCCCAATCCCTTGGTCAAGGTTGTCCCAAGTTGAATGCGCTGGTCGGCCAGGGAAGAGGAGAGGGCCTGAAGATCGGTATTGGCCGCAATAAATTCAACTCCCGAGAGTTGGGATTTGATCATATTATTGATGGCATTATTTCCTCCTCCCCCAATCCCCAAAACACGAATTTTGGGTTTTTGGTCATTGGTGTCTTCTTCTACCCGCATCATTTCTATTCTCATCTGCTATTACCTCCCCTTAATAATAATTATCCCCTCCGCCTTAAATCATCTCCCTGAACCATTTTTTCATCCGTTCCATGACCCGATAAAAAATATGCTGATCCCGGATCCTGAATTTCTTCCTGGGCATCGCCTTGGCCCCGTAAAGGACCAATCCCACGGCCGTGGCATACATGGGACTGTTGACGACATCCATAATCCCTCCAAAACCCTGGGGATAGCCCCGCCGACTGGGGAGATTAAAGATCTGTTCCGCCAGTTCAGGGATCCCTTCCAATAAGGAGGCCCCTCCGGTGATGACTACGCCGGAAGCGATGGTGCCGGCAAAACCGGATTTCATGATTTCCCGGTTGACCAGGGAAAAAATTTCTTCCACCCTCGGTTCCAAAATTTCCCCCAGGATTTGACGGGAAAGAATCCGGGGTTTTCTACCGCCGACACTCGGGACCTCGATGGTTTCTTCTTTATCGATCATGGAAGTCAAACAACAGCCATGAACTTTTTTGATCCGCTCGGCTGCCTGGTGAGGGGTCCTCAAACCGATGGCGATATCATTGGTTAAGTTGTTGCCGCCCAAAGCCAGAACCGAGGTATGTTTGATGCAATTATTCGAAAAAATGGCCAGATCGGTCGTCCCGCCCCCGAAGTCCACCAGAGCCACCCCGAGTTCCTTCTCTTCGGGGGTGAGCACCGTTTCACTCGAGGCGATCGATTCCAACACAATATCCGAGACATCCAATCCCGATTTGTTGGCACAACGAATAATGTTCTGCGCCGAAGTGACCGCCCCGGTTATAATGTGGACCTTGACCTCAAGGCGCACACCGGAAATACCCAGGGGATCCTGAATGCCATCCTGATCGTCGACAATAAATTCTTGAGGTAATACATGAATGACTTCCCGATCCAAGGGAATGGCAATGGCTTTGGCAGCATCGATAACCCTTTCGATATCCGTTTTAGTCACTTCCCGGGTCTTCACCGCAATAACGCCATGACTGTTGAAGGCCTTAATATGCCCCCCGGCAATACCGGCATAGACCGATCTGATTTCACAGCCGGCCATGAGTTCCGCTTCTTCCACGGCTTTCTTGATGGAGTTAACGGTACTTTCGATATTAACGACCACCCCCTTGCGCAAGCCGACCGAGGGATGGGTCCCAATCCCGACGATATCCACCCCACTCGGAGATACTTCCCCAACCACCGCACAAATTTTAGTGGTGCCGATATCCAAACCGATAATCAAATCGTCGTCCAAACAATACTCACCCCCTTCCTCTTTTCCGTTTAACCTTTAACCCCTTTTATGGAATTCCCCCGTACGCCATGAACGATTACCCTTTGCCCGAACTGGAGGGAAATCCCTTTGAGCGTTAATAAGTTCGGCCGTTTTTCCAGCTCGGCCCATACTTTTTCCAAACGTTTAAGCCGGGTCTGGAGGTCATCCCTGCCCAAAGAAATCCGAATGCCCCTTTCTAAGGTATATAAAGAAAAGCCGCAATCAGGGTCATAGTGAATTTCCGAGAGCTTGTCCGGATAAAAGGGATCTCTCCCCTGACTTAAATACCCTTTAAGGGCCACCAGTTCCGAAAGCATTGGAGACCTAAGTTGTCCTGCCGGCGACCAATCCTTTGCTCCCAGACCGGTCAATATGGGCAGGGTGACTTCCTCTTGCACCTCGGCCTTCTTAAATAATATCCCCTCATTACTTAAATAATAAAGTTCCTGCTGGACCAGGACCAGGAAAATCGGTTGATGCTCCGCAACCACCACCTCGAGTTTATTGGGAAGTTCCCGGCGGAGATAAACACTTTTGACCCAGGCGATGGATTCCATCTTTTTTTTGACTTCCCCTATATTCAAGGCCAGGAGGTTAACGCCGTTCGCCAACCCTCCTTTTTGGAGTAATTCCGCCTGGGAAACCCGTTTTATCCCCTTGAAACCCACATCCTCCAATTTGAAGATCGGGGTGGACAAGGCCACCAGATACCCGATCAGCAAGGTGATACTGATCCCCAGAAGGATCATCATAATCAATGAACCAACCCAGAAATGATGCCAGAGCCTTTCCATCCAGGAAAGTTCGGAGTCCTCTAAGGCCCCCCGATAATAATTGCGGCCCAAATTCCCCAGCCTGGTTTTTCCTAAGTACATGATAACCTCTCTAAATAGGATGGACTTGTAAAAAGTCAGGAAGAGCCCATTTTCGTCATTCCGAATTCCGTCCCTGACAGGACTACATCCCGGGGGTGAAAACGGGAATCCAGCCCGGCAAAGGCGGGATTTATCCGTTACGCCTATCCTGGATTCCCGCCTGCGCGGGAATGACGAGTTTTAACAGTACTTCAAATATCGCTGAAGGCTTAATACCCAAAGCCGTGTAATATTTCAAAACAAATCAGAAAACTAAGCAATCTCCTTCAGGACGCAGCCCCATAACCGGACCTCGGGTTCCAGGAGGATCCCGAATTGTTTCCGGACCCGGGTCCGGATCAGGTTCATCAGGTATAATACCTCCTTGGCCCTGGCCCCTCCTTGATTGACAATAAAATTGGCATGCTGTTCCGAAATCCTGGCCTGGCCCCTTTCAACACCTTTCAATCCCGCTTTTTCAATCAGTTGACCGGCAAAGGCCTCCGGAGGATTCTTAAAAACCGAACCACAACTAGGTTGGCCCAGGGGTTGAGTGGACCGCCTTTGAGACCAAAGTCTCCGGGCTTCTTGTCGAATAGCCTCTGAATTCCCTCGGGACACCTGGAGTCCTCCTGAAAGAATAATTTCACCCGGTTCCAGCTTCAGGATTCGATAACCAAAAAAAAGTTGCTTTTTCCTTTTACGGATCACCCGGCCTCCGGAAGCCAAAATATTCAGAAAGACGGTCAGATCTTTTATTTCTTTTCCATAACTTCCGGCATTCATGGCCCAGGCCCCTCCAACCGATCCGGGGATGCCTGCCAAAAATTCAAGTCCCTGAAGGCCGTTCCTGATCCCCCATCGGACCAGCTTCGAAAGGGGCGCCCCGGCTTCTACCTCCAGAACAACCTGATTATCCTTAAGGGCTTGGCTCTTAATTGGCTGTCCTGGGGATACTATATGAATGACCAATCCCCTCAGGCCCCGGTCGGAAACCAGAAGATTGCTCCCATGTCCCAGGACAAACCAGGGGATATGGCGAAGCCTGACCAGTTCCAGGAGCTGCTTGATTTCGGAAGGCTTTTGGGGTTCTATAAACCAATCAGCTCTTCCGCCAATCCGAAGGGTGGTATAAGGGCCTAAAGGCTCCCATTGTTTAACCCGCCCCGGACAAATCTTTTCAAAGAGCTGCTTAAGACCCTGTTGTCGATACAATTTCCTGACCTATTTTCCAGACGTCTCCGGCTCCCAAGGTAACCAGCACATCTCCGGCCTTCAACAGGTCCTGGAGAGCGGGAAGGACTTCATCTCGATTGGAAAACAATCGGGTATCGCGATGTCCCTTTTCCTTGATCCCTTCCAATAAATGCTCCGAATTGATTCCTTCGATCGGGTCCTCTCCGGCCGGATAGATGGGCAGCAAGAACAAACAGTCGGCCTGATAAAAGGAGGTGGTGAACTCATCAAAAAGGGCCTTGGTCCGGCTGTACCGGTGGGGTTGAAACACGACTATGATCCTTCGTTCAGGCCAAGTCCCCCGGACGGCATTCAGGGTAGCTCGAATCTCCGTGGGGTGGTGACCATAATCATCCAGGACTGTAGCACCCTGAAACTCCCCTCTGATTTGAAATCTCCGCTGAACCCCTTCTAAACAATCAAAAGCCTCCTGGATCTTTTGAAAAGGAATCTCTAATTCGAAGCCGACAGCGATGGCCGCCAACGAGTTATAGACATTATGGAGACCAGGGATCTTAAAACGAATTTCTCCCCATTCCTTGCCATTACAAAAAAACCGATACTGGGTGACTAACCCGTTTTGTTTTACTTCCCGGGCTTGAAGATCGGCCTGGGCGGTCAGACCGTAAGTGCGGTACCGTTTTTGGAGTTTCGCGATCAATGAAGGTATATGGGGATCATCCAAACAAAGAATCGCCAGCCCATAAAAGGGAAGGCGGTTTAAAAAATCAAGAAAATGGGCTTTGATATGGTCAAGATTTTTATAAAAATCCAAATGCTCCAGGTCGATATTGGTAACAATTGCGATACTCGGAGATAGATGCAGAAAAGAGCCGTCACTCTCATCGGCCTCAGCCACCAAAAAAGATCCCTGTCCCAGCCGGGCATTACTCCCCCAACTGTTCAATCGTCCCCCGATGACCACGGTAGGGTCCAGTCCGCCATAAGCCAGGATATGGGCGACCATCGAAGTAGTGGTCGTTTTCCCATGGGCTCCGGCCACGGCCACACCATATTTGAGTCGCATCAACTCGGCCAGCATCTCGGCCCTGGGGATTACCGGTAAAAGGGCCGCCCGGGCCGCCAGAACCTCCGGGTTATCAGGCCGAACGGCCGAAGAGGTGACGACCACTTCCGCCCCCTGAATGTTTTCCGCCTGGTGGCCGTAGAAGATTTCCCCGCCCAGGGCCTGCAAACGGCGGGTAATCTCGGTTTCTTTCAGGTCCGATCCACTGACCCGATAACCGAGGTTCAACAAGACCTCGGCTATACCGCTCATGCCGATACCGCCGATCCCGATAAAATGAATATGTTGAAAACGAGGGTACATTTATCTCCTAAAAAATTCGGAGTTCGGAGTAAATAGTTCGAGTCCAACACACCGAATTCCGAACTAAACCTTAAAGTTACTAAAGAGCACCACGAATCATGAAAATATTTTTTAGGGGCTATGGGCTATGGGCAATAGGCAAGGTTAAACGGGTTTATGGGTTTTTATTGCCTATCGCCTATAGCCTCGTGCCTATAGCCTGAATTTTACTATTTTCGAACTAACCCCTTTTTTGCTTCAACCATCTGATAACAAGCTTCCACAATCTCCTCGGCGGCCTGCCAGCGCCCCAGGGCCCTGGCCTTGTTTCCCATGGCGATCAATTGTTCCCGGTGGGCCAGCCAGTCCCCGATGCGATCCGCTAATAGACCAGGTCTGAGGTCCTTCTCCAGGATCATTTCCGCTGCCCCGGCCTTGACCAATGACCGGGCATTGTGTTCCTGATGATTGTTGGCTGCAAAAGGAAAGGGAATTAATAAGCTCGGTTTGCCCAGGGCGGTAATTTCGGTCAAGGTCATGGCCCCGGCCCTCCCGATAATCATATCCGCCTCTTCGTAGGCCCGGACCATATCTGCAATAAAGGCCGTAACCCGGTGGTTAAAACCTTTTTCCTGATAGGCCAGGGCCATCTCCTCTTCATCATTTTTCCCGGTCTGATGGATAAAGTTGAGCTCTTTTTTCAACGGAAACAAGCCATCCAAAGAATCCCTGACCCATTGATTGATCCGGTGCGCCCCTTGACTCCCCCCCAGGATTAACAGGGTCAGAGGGCCCGAAGAGGAAATCCTCCGATCGGCCACCTGGTGCAGTTCCTGCCGGATCGGATTACCCGTAATCCGCAATTTTCTTTTTGGAAAATGGGCTTCATTCTCCTTAAAGGCCCCGAATACCCGGTCTACCACCCGGCCCAATAAACGGTTGGTAACCCCGGGGATGGAATTCTGTTCTTGAATAACACAAGGGATTCCCTTATACCAGGCGGCCAGAACCAATGGACCGGAAACATATCCGCCTACCCCCAGGACCATTTCGGGCCCGTATTCCCTAATAATATTCAGGGATCGACTGAAAGCCCGGGGGAGTTGAACGAGCGAGCGCAGTTTTCCGGTCATCCCTTTGCCTTTGATCCCCTCCACTTTGAGGGTTTTAAAAGAAAAACCCCGGCCCCCCAATAGTTGCGCATCCAGGGCCCGTTCGGTGGTTACAAACTCGACCTGGTTTTCCCGGTCTTTTTTCTTAAAGGCTTCCGCCAGGGCTATAGCTGGAAACAAATGTCCACCTGTACCTCCTCCGACAATCAGGACTCGCACGCCCTTTCCCCTTGAAATTGAGCCGTCAGGTTCATCAGTATCCCAATACAGATCATGTTCAGAAGCAGGGAAGACCCGCCATAGCTCATAAAGGGCAGGGTCAATCCCTTGGTCGGCAGAAGTCCCATAACCACCAGGATGTTGATCAAGGCCTGGAATCCGATCATCACGGTGATGCCGACCACCAGGTAAATCCCAAAAAGGTCTTTAACCTTTTGGGCCAACTGGATACACTTGATAATCAAAATCAGATATAACGAGGCGATTATGAAAACACCGATAAAACCGAACTCCTCTCCCACGATAGAAAAGATAAAATCCGTATGAGGCTCGGGCAAATAAAACAGTTTTTGTTGACTCCCTCCCAGTCCCCTTCCCCCAAAGCCCCCGGAACCAAAGGCCAGGAAGGAGTGTTTGAGGTGAAACCCCGAGCCCAAGGGATCCTTCCAGGGGTCCAGATAGGACAAGACCCTCAAGCGGCGGTAAGGGACCCTCCAGACCAGAAAATAGGCCAGAGGAATCATCGGGATGATGGAGAACATCAGGTGTTTGATCCTGACACCACCGACGAAGAGCATGATTCCGGTGATCAAGGCCAGGGTGATGGCCATCCCCAGGTCCGGTTCCAAAAGGGTCAGGACGATAAATACCCCGGCAGCCGCCCAATGAAAAAGAAAACCCTTTTTTAAATCTTTCATCTGCTCCTGATGCCGGGTCATGGAATAGGCCAAAAAAATGACCAGGATTAATTTGGAAAATTCGGCCGGTTGAAAAGATATCCCACCCAAACGAAACCAGCGTGAAGCCCCGCCCAGGCGGGAGCCGACCCCAGGAACAAGAACCAGGATAAGGGTCAGCAGACTGAATCCCAGGAGCCAGTAAACCCATTGTTTAAATTTTTGATACGGGATAAATCGAAAGGCGATCATAGCCAGGAATCCGAAGAAAGCGAAAGCTAATTGTTTCTGGACGAAATAGAAACTGTTATGATACCGTCTGGCGGCTAAATGGGCACTGGCACTATAGATCATAATGATCCCAAAGATCACCAAGGCCATGGTTACCCCCAACCAGATATAATCCATCTTCAGGTCGATCCGGGCCTCTTCCGGCCCGGCTTCCCTTTGAAACTCCGGTATCGATCGGTTATTAACAATAGAAGGCATTAGCCCGCCAACACTCCCGGATGATGGTCTTCCAATTCCCTGACTGCTTTTTGAAAAACTTTCCCTCGATGGACATAATCCTGGAACATGTCAAAACTCGAACAGGCCGGGGACAAAAGCACCACATCCCCCGGTCGGCCCTGGTGAAAAGCCAAGGAAACCGCCTTTTCGAGGGTTTCGGCCTTTTGGGTTTCGGTCAAAGGCCCCAACTGGTTCCTCATCTTCTCCCGGGCCTCCCCTATCAAAACCAATGCCTTGACCTTCGTTTGAATCAATTCTTCCAGAGGGCCATAATCCCCCCCCTTGTCCCGGCCTCCGGCAATCAGGATAACGGGCCGGTTGAATCCCTCTAAGGCCTTGACCACGGCCCCGACATTGGTGGCCTTGGAATCATCATAAAACTGTATCCCTTTGACTTCTCCCACATACTCCAGTCGATGTCCGAATCCTTTAAAGGTCAGAAGGGTCTTCTGAATGGCTTCAGGGGTCGCTCCCATCAGGCGGGCCCCCAGGATAGCCGCCAGGGCATTTTCCAGATTATGGACCCCGGGTAAGGAAAATTCCTTCAAGTCATAGGTCTCCCGAAGGGAATCCAGAAGAACAACCGCTTTGTTCTGATCGATAAAAGCCCCCTGGGAGACCTGACCGGTACGACTGAAAAAATAAACCGGTCCGGTAAGTCTTTCTCCAATAGAGCGGCAAATCGGATCATCCCAATTGACCACAGCCTGATTATCGGCGCCCTGATTGCGAAAAAGGCTGGCCTTAGAGGCGATATAGGCCTGGAATCCGGCATAACGGTCCAGGTGATCCTCCGTGATATTCAACAGGACTCCCACCTTAGGAGAAAAATGACTGGTCGTATCCAATTGGAAACTGCTGATCTCCGCCACCACAATCTCCCGGTCCGGACCATTCAGGATATAATCCACCAAAGGCCGGCCGATGTTTCCCCCCAGGAAGGTCTTTTTTTCTGAATTAACCAGCATTTCATTCAATAGGGCCGTGGTGGTGGTCTTGCCGTTGGTTCCGGTCACGGCCACTATCGGGGTCTGGCAAAAGGCTGCAAAAACCTCGAGTTCCCCAAAGACCGGGATTCCTTTATCCTGGACCGCCCTTAAGGCCGGGAGATCCAGAGGGATGCCGGGACTGACCAGGACCATATCAGCCTTTAAGAAAAAGGCAGGGCTATGCCCTCCACCCTCCAGGATCAGAGGAAAACGGATGGTTTTGATTTCGGAAACCCGTTTTTTAATTTCATTAAGGTCCAGGGAGTCCGAGACCAGGACCTGGGCTCCTTGCCTTACTAAAAAGGCTATCAGGGTCATCCCCGTCTTCCCCAGACCGACCACCAAGATCTTTTTCCCTTGAAAATCCAAAAAAGGTTCCCTATCTGAGTTTTAAGGTACTTAAAGATAATAAACTTAAGATTACGGCAATAATCCAGAAACGCACAATGATTTTAGGTTCCGGCCAGCCCTTCAACTCAAAATGATGGTGTAAAGGGGCCATGCGGAACATACGCTTTCCATGAGTCATCTTGAAATAGCCCACCTGAAAGATTACCGAAAGGGCCTCCACCAGAAAAATCCCGCCGATAATGATCAATAATATTTCATTTTTTGTGATGACCGCTATGGTTCCCAGGGCGGCCCCTAAAGAAAGGGACCCCACATCACCCATAAATAATTGGGCCGGATAGGCATTAAACCAAAGGAAGCCCATTCCGGCTCCCACCATGGCCCCGCAAAAAACCGCCAGTTCCCCTGAACCCGGGACAAAGGGGATCTGAAGATAGTTGGCGATCTTGACATGGCCGCTTAAATAACTGAGCAGCAAGAAGGTCCCAAAGGCGATGGTGGCCGGTCCGATGGCCAATCCATCCAGTCCATCGGTCAGGTTGACGGCATTGGAGGTCCCGACGATAATGAATAGCGTTAAAAGGATATACCCCCAATAAAGATCCGGAGTCAGGGTTTTAAAAAAGGGGATGTTCAAACGGGTATTGTATCTGAAATTCAGATAGAGAAAGACGGCCGGCACCAGGGCCGTGGCGATCTGCCAGAGAATTTTAGCCCGGCCACTCAGACCTTTATTCCTCTTTTTGATGAGCATGAGATAATCATCTAAAAAGCCGATCCCGCCGAAACAAAGCGTCACCAACAGGACCAGCCAGACATAGGCATTGGTCAGATCGGCCCAGGAAAGGGTGGCTGAGAAGACTGCAAAAAGGATAAGGACCCCTCCCATGGTCGGAGTCCCTTCCTTGCTGAAATGAGAACGGGGACCGTCTTCCCGGATATACTGTCCGATTTGATACTTGGTCAGAAGCCGGACCACATAAGGTCCTAAAAGAAAGGTGATCAGCAGGGCCGTCAGGGTGGAATAAATGGTCCTCAGGGTAATGTATCTAAAAACATTAAAGAAGGAGATCTGGCCATGTAAGGCATATAATAGATGATAAAACATGGTTTATCCCTGATCCTCCAAGGCCCGGACGACGGCCTCCATATCCATCCCATGGGATCCTTTGAACAACAAGTGATCCCCCTCCTGGATAAGATTAACTAAATAGTCGATAATCTCCTTTTGACTCTGGGTCCCAAAGGTCTTTCGGGGAGGTCGAAAGCCCTTTAAGGCCTCTGACAATAATTCCAGGGAAAAAGGACCTAAGGTAACCAGATATTCCACCCCCATCTCTCCAATCATTCTGCCGAGTTCCCTGTGGGCTTCAAGTGTCTGATCCCCAAGTTCCAGCATATCCCCCAAAACCAGTCCCCCTCTTTTCCCCTGTTTTAATGATTCAAAGGCTTTTAGAGCGGCTTTCAGCGAAGCCGGGTTGGCATTATAGGTGTCGTCGATCAACCAGGCACCTTTGATCCCTTTTTTGATTTCCAGGCGATGTTCCGGAGGTTTAAACCCCTCCAAACCCTGGCGCACCTTTTCCAGGGACAGGCCAAGGGCCAGGGCGGTGGCAGCCGCCCCCAGGGCATTACTGGTATTATGTTCGCCTTGAATCGGCAAAAGTATTTCTGCCTGCTCCCCTTTAACAAAAATTTGGAAGCGGATCCCATGGGGAGTTACGATTAATTGATCTGCTCTAACCTCCGCTTCAGGATTAAGTCCAAAGGTTATCTTTTGGGCACGGCAAGATTCAGCCAGATCCCGTATCCTCGGATCATCATAATTGACCACGGCTAAGTGGTCGGATTCCAGGGCCTCAAAGAGTTCTCCCTTGGCCTTGGCTACCATGGATAAGGAACCCAGGCCCTCTAAGTGGGCCGGTCCGATATTGGTCAAAAGCCCTACCGACGGCTTGGCGATCCAGCATAAACGGGCGATCTCGCCTAAATGGTTCATACCCATTTCCATTACGGCAAATCGGTGGCCCTCATTTAAAGAAAAAAGACTTAAGGGCAACCCGATGGTGTTATTCAGGTTGCCCGGATTTTTTAAGGTCGGGCCAACCTGTCCCAGGATGGCGGCCAGCATTTCTTTGGTGGTGGTCTTGCCGTTACTCCCTGAAATCCCGATCAAGGTTACCGGAAATTTTCTGCGCCACAGACCGGATAAATCCCCCAGGGCCGAAAGGGTGTCGTTAACCTGGATGACCACCTGCTCCGGCAACAATCCTTTGACCGGTTCAGAAACCAGGACAGCACTGGCCCCTTTTTCAAAAGCCTGGGGGATATAATGGTGGCCATCAAATCGCGGTCCTTTCAAGGCCACAAACAGATCCCCGGGCCTCAGGGTCCTGGTGTCTGTTGATATCCCAACGGCCTTCCGGCCCAGATCCCCCTGGATCAAGCGGCCGGAAATACCGGTGATCAATTCCTCCCAACCCAATTTATCCGTGCTGAACATCTATGGTATCCAAAGCCTTGCGGGCTTCTTGCCGATCATCAAAATCAAGGATCTTAGAACCCAGAAGCTGATAGGTTTCATGCCCCTTGCCGGCTATCAAAATAATATCTCCGGGTCGGGCCAAACGAACAGCCAGGGCAATGGCCTCCCTTCGATCTGGGACTATCGTATAGCCGGGGGATTCCGGGATTTGTTTTAATGCCTTCCCCTCTAAACAGGGTAATCCCAGTTCTTGCAGCCCTGATTCAATAGCCTCTATAATCTTAAGAGGATCCTCGGATCTTGGATTATCCGAGGTGACCACGGTCAGGCGGCTCAATCCTCCGGCAATCCGGCCCATAAGCGGGCGTTTTGATAGATCCCGATCGCCCCCGCAACCGAATACGGTGATGACCCGGCCGCGGCCATATTCTTTTAAAGCAATCAAGGCAAAACGTAAGGCCTCCGGCTTATGGGAATAATCTACCAGGACGGTCAAACCTTTTTCATTCGGGACAGGCTCCATTCTCCCGGGGACGCGGGCCAAAGATTCAATACCTTTTTGAATAGTCTCCCCCCTCAGGTCAAAACCTTCGCCTACGGCCCAGGCGGCCAGGATATTAGACAGATTAAATTGTCCGATCAAAGGGGATTTAACCAAAAAAACCCCCTGGGGCGTTTGAATCCGGGATTCGATGCCGCTCAGGTTCGAGTGGACCTTTAAAGGGAAATAGGCGGCCTTTTGATCTATCCCATAGTCCTGCTTGGGGCCTTTCCAGTCCTGCCAGAGCCTCTGTCCATAAGGGTCATCCTGATTAATGATAGCCAACCCCTTCTTTTTAACCTTGAGGTGTTGATGGAACAACTTGGCCTTGGCCTGAAAATAATCTTCCAAATCCTTATGGTAATCCAGATGATCCTGGGACAAATTGGTAAAGACCGCCTGGTCAAAATAGATTTCCGCCACCCGGCCCTGGTCCAGGGCATGGGAGGAAACCTCCATAACGACATGGGTTATTTTATCCCTCACCATATCGTCTAAAAGAGCTTGCAAGTCCGATGACTCCGGCGTCGTTACCGGCGCCGGCCGGACCTTGGAGCCCTACCGGTAATCAATCGTTCCTAAAACACCCACTGAAAAACCGGCCGTTTTCAGGATCGACTCTATTAAATAAGAAGTGGTCGTTTTTCCGCTGGTTCCGGTGATACCGACCAGGTGCAGTCTGGAGGCCGGATGGCCGTAAAAAAGGGCCGCTAATCGCCCCAGGGCCTTTCGGCTGTTTTTTACCTGAACCTGGGTGACCGTTGAGGGAATACCCCCGGCCGCTTCCTCAACAACAACTGCCCGGCATCCATTTTGAACCGCCTGATCAATAAACCGATGACCATCGGTCTTATGGCCGGAAATGGCCACAAACAAGCCATTATCCTTGACCTTTCGGGAGTCATAGGCCAGGTTGGTTATCTCCAGGTCGGTGTCTCCCTTAACCTTGGCCTCCGGCAATATTTTTAATAATTCACTTAAACGCAAAATAATTCTTTCCCCTCAGAGAACCGGTTGGAATTGGATCTGACAGCGGTTTCTCTGACTTAAGAGGGTGCCGGGTAAGGGCCATTGGGTTACGGCCCTTCCGCTTCCTTTGAGAATTACCGGAACCTCATAGGTCTTCATAACATCCAGGACCTTGCGCATGCTCATTCCCCGCACATCCGGCATGATCCGTTTGTTTTGTAGATCGGTTGAAGATAGGGGTTCTTCTTCTTTGGCCTTCTGGGCCATAATCCAGGGGGTCATGTCCGGTTTTTCCGGCGGAGCCTCATAAGGGACCTCCTGGGCAGGCCTTCTCACCCCCCAGGTGGATAGGGTTTGTTCGGCAATCCCTTTAAAAACAGGGGCACAAACCACCCCCCCGTAATGGCTCCCCTTGGGCTCGTCGACTATCACCACGATGACCAAAGAGGGGTCTTCGGCTGGAAGGAACCCCATAAAAGTGGACATATATTTTCCCGGTGCATAACGCCTGGTTTCCGATGAAACCTTTTGGGCCGTACCAGTCTTACCCCCCACAGCCAGCCCTTCGATAGCCGCCTGAGTTGCCGTTCCACCCGGTTCGGTTACTCTGGATAAAAGACGGCGCATTAACCGGGCTGTTTCAGGAGATAAGACCTGCCTTACGGGTCGAGGCGAAAATTCTTTGACCGGATGACCCTTCTGGTCAAGGATCTGGCGTACCAGATAAGGTTTCATCAAACGACCGTCATTGGCAATAGACCCCAAGGCACAGGCCAGTTGTATCCCGGTTACCGTTACGCCCTGTCCAAAGCAGATATTGGCCGCTTCAATTTCTCCCCAGCGGTGATGAGACCAAACCACCCCCCCGACTTCACCCGGCAGATCGATACCGGTTTCTTTTCCAAAACCAAAATTTTTAATATAGGTATAAAATGTCTTGGGCCCTAATTTTTTCCCTATTTTAGTGGCCCCGATATTACTGGAGACCTTGATGACGTCCTGGACGGAAAGCCATCCATGGGGGTGCACATCATGAATAACATGGTTTCCCACCCGATAAGCCCCGTTCTCACAAAATATCATATCATTGGGGGTAAACTTTTTTTCCTCCAGGGCGGCTGCCAGTAAAAAAGTTTTGAAGGTCGACCCGGGTTCAAAGGTATCGGTCAGACCCTGGTTCCTTCGAAAGCCCGGCGGGACCTCCCGGAAGGCATTCAAATTATAAGCGGGATAATTGGCCAGGGCCAGGATCTCTCCGTTTTTAGGGTTTAAGACGATAGCCACCCCCCCCTTGGCCTGGCTTTTGATAACCCCTTTTTTTAATTCCTTTTCGGCTACGTATTGGATGTTTTTATCTAAGGTCAGGACCAGGCTTAACCCCTCATTTTCCTGGATCGATTCCATGTCATTCAAATAAAGGGCCCGGCCCAGGGCATCCCGGACACTGGGCTCATAAAGATAGGGGCTTTTCAGATAAGAATCGTATTGTCTCTCCAGCCCTTCCAAACCTTTGGGATCCATTCCAACAAACCCGATAACGTGACTGGCCAGGTCCCTATAGGGATAGAAGCGCTGCGCTTCCTTGGTAAAGGCCACCCCTTCGATGCTTTGCGCCCGCACAGCCGCACATTCATCCGGTGTGGCCCGGCGTTTTAAATAGACGAAAGGTTTGGGCTGTTTGAGCAAGCCCGAAAGGCGGGTCTGGTCCAAGGCCAGTAAAGGGCCCAGTCGATCCGAAGCCTGCTGGATGTTTTTTATATCTCTGGTCTGGGCAAAAATGGATTCCATTTCAATAGTCATGGCCAGCTCAAAGCGGTTACGATCATAAATGATCCCCCGTTTATGGGATCGGGGGATCATTTTCTCTATCTCGGCTTTAGCAATCCTGGTCAGTTTGGGCCCCTGCCATATTTGAAGTTGGAAGGCCCGGCCGATGACCACGGCAAAGAGAAAGCAGCACAGTCCGAAGACCCAATACAAACGAAAACGGATCCACTTGAATTCAAAGTCCTTCATTTAAGGATCTCAATCTGTCCTTTTCCCGGAGTTTTTAACCCTAATTTAGTTAAGGCAATCCCCTCGATCCTTTCCGGAGATTTTAAATTGGCCAACTGAATACGTAATTTTTTACTGAATTCCAATAATTCCCTTTTTTCTTTTTGGGCTTTGGCGATATCGTAGCTTAAGTTGACCTCCTGGAAATGCAGCCAGACGTAGAGCAAGACCCCGGGCACAAAAAAGATTAACAAGAAAATCAAATATTTTATCGGGCCATGGGGGATTTTGTCCTTGGTCTTTTTTTTTCTCGAACGGGGCTGGGGTTTGATGAGGGTATTCATAAGGTCCCTTCCATCCGTTCCCCCACCCTTAACTTGGCCCCTCGGGACCGGGGATTCTCTTTCATCTCATCCAGGGAGGGGATTACCGGTTTCACCGTTACTCTTTTAAATATCGGCTGGCTTTCGGGTTTTTTGGGTTCTGCCAAACCGAGGGGATCCGGCACCCCCCGCTCTAATCGCAAAAAAGCCTGTTTGATGAGCCGATCCTCCAAAGAATGATAGGCAATCAGGCAGACCCTCCCGCCCTGGGTCAAGGTCTCGAGAAACTGCTCCAGAAAGGTCCTTAATTGGGCCAACTCCTCATTAATATGAATCCGCAGGGCCTGAAAAGTCCGGGTGGCCGGATGAATCCGTCCTCCCCCGGGGACAGCCCGGGCAATCAGTTCCGCCAATTCTCGAGTGGTCTTAAGCGGCCCTTTAGCTTGAAAGGCCAGGATTTTTTTGGCGATTGGTTTGGCCCATCTTTCTTCGCCATATTCCCGAATGACCCTTACCAGATCTTTTTCGTTGATTTGAGCCAGCCATTCCCGGGCCGAGATTCCCCGGGTCTGGTCCATTCTCATATCCAAAGGATCTTCCCGTTGGAAACTGAATCCCCTCCCCGGATTTTCTATTTGAAAGGAAGAAAAACCCAGATCCAGAAGGATACCGTTTACCGCCTGAATACCGAGCACTGAAAGATGGTCTCTCAGGTCTCCAAATTTTCCCTGAATCAGGTGTACACGGCTGGAATAGGGCTTTAATCTTTCCCGGGCCAAGGCCAGGCTTTCCGGGTCCCGATCTATCCCAATAACCTGGGTGGTTGCAGGACTGTGTTGAAGTATGGCCAGGGCATGTCCTCCTGTTCCGAGGGTGCCGTCCACAAATAGGCCTCCCTGGGCACACCGAAGATAATGAACCGCTTCATGAACCATTACCGGCTTATGAATAGTCGATTGCGTTGCTCCTTATAGACCCAGTGAGGCCAGTTTGTCTTCTAAAACAGCTAAATTATCGATGCTCTTGGCCAGTTCTTCTTCGAACTTGATCTTGTCCCAAATTTCAAAATACTTGAGTTGACCGGCCAGGATCACTTCTTTTTCCAATTTGGCAAAATCCCGCAGCGTCGGGGGGATCAATATCCGACCCTGGCTGTCTAAGCTGCACTCACAGGCCCCGGAAAACAAAAAACGTTTAAATGAACGTATGTCCCGATCAACCATAGAAAGCTGGCCCATTTTCTCTTCTATCTCTTGCCATTCCTTAAAGGGGTATACGGTCAGACACTGCTCCCAATTCGTTACTATCAGACGGGAGTCCCCATTCGTCTTGATTAAATCACGGAAACGGGTCGGGATGCTGACCCGCCCTTTAGAGTCAATTAAATGGATTGATCGTCCGCGAAACACCTGCTTTACCCCTGTTTAAAATGAATAACCCTACACCAATCCCCACAATTCCCCACTTTCATGTAACTATAAATTAAAAACAGGGTTTGTCAAGGAAAAAAATTGGGTTACCATTGGAAATTCCTAAAATTTCTCCCCTTTCTGCCGAAAAGGAGATGGTGGTTGAAACCCATTAGGGGATGCATTATATTTACTATCAAATAGCTTGGTGATAAAGGGCATTTCGATTAAGGTCCGGATGCGGGTCACCAGTAACAAAAATCATTTTCCGATCGGAAAAATCCGAGTCATATAAAGTAAGAGGTCATAATGGAAGATTCAGAAAATAAGAAAATTTTTACGGAAGAATTGAATCAGAAACTCCCAACCCAAAAAGAATGGGAGAGGGAATTAAGCGATTATCTTTCCAAAAAATACGGGGATCGAATTAAAATCATTACCCCCTTCGTAATCCCAAAGGGGGAAACGGAAGAGACCGAACCAAGGCCAAAAGAACCCAAAGGGGTGGCCTCCAAGATCAATTTTAACCTGAAGCCAGAAGAATTGGAGGCCTATCTGGATGAATATGTCATCCAGCAAGATGAGGCCAAGGCCGTCCTGGCCACCAAGATCAGCACCCATTTTAATCGAATCAAGTATTGGGAACAGCAGGACAAACAAACTGGATCGGAAACGGTGGGCCTGATTAAAAATAACATCATTATGATCGGGCCCACCGGAGTGGGAAAGACTTATCTGATCAAATTGATTGCCAAGAAATTAGGGGTTCCCTTTGCCAAAGGGGATGCCACCAAATTCAGTGAAACCGGTTATGTCGGCGGAGACGTTGAGGATCTGGTCCGTGACCTGGTTTATGAAGCCAACGACGATATCGAACTGGCCCAATACGGGATCATCTATATTGATGAGATCGATAAAATCGCCTCCAGCCACAATCTGATCGGACCCGATGTCTCCCGTACCGGGGTCCAGCGGGCCTTATTGAAACCCATGGAGGAAACCGACGTGGACCTGCGGGTGGCGCACGACCCGATTTCTCAATTGCAGGCTATATAGAATTATCGCAAGACCGGCAAAAAGGAAAAAAGAACCATCAACACCAAAAATATCCTGTTTATTGTCAGCGGGGCCTTCAATGATCTGGATAAGATCATCCAAAAAAGGGCCCAGGAGAAAGGCATAGGATTCGAGGCCCCTCTTAAGTCTAAGAAGCCGACCCAAAAATTGCTGAGCCAGGTTCGGGCCGAAGATTTGATGGCCTATGGATTTGAATCCGAATTTGTGGGACGATTGCCAGTGACCGTGGTTTTGGAAGAATTGTCCCAAGATGATCTCTATCAGATCCTGAAAAATCCGAATAATCCGATTATCCGAAGCAAGAAGAGAGACTTCAAGGCCTACGGCATCGACATCCTTTTCGAGGATGAGGCCTTACGACTATTGGCCCAAAGGGCTTATGAGGAAAAAACCGGGGCCCGCGGTCTGGTCAGTGTCGTAGAAAAAGCCTTGATCCAATTTGAAAAAAAATTACCCTCTCTGGCGATTAATCAATTTCTGGTTACCCTGGAGGTGGTCCTTGACCCTCACCAAGAACTTGTCAATCTGCTGAATGATGAAGAGGATGCCCTCCGGAAAAGCCGTTTCCAGGAGGCCTGGAGAAAAGAACGTCTCGCCCTGACGGAAAGACTGAAAGAAAAAGCCCCTGAATACACCGGTTGTTTTGATAGCCGGTTAACGGAATTCCGGTCGGAGATGATCGCTTGCCGTTCCCTGGAATTGGTTCAGGATCTGGCCCAATCCTTTCAGGAAGTCTGGCAAATGATTCAGCAAGTCCAGGAATATGAACTGCGGTTCTTTGAACGTTTCGGGATCAGTCTCAAGTTTTCGGAGGAAGGGATAGATGCCATCCTCCAGAAGGCCCTGGAATCAAAGGTTAGTGTCTGGTCCATCTGTGAAAATTTATCTAAGGATTTTGAGTATGGATTTAAACTGGTTCAGGAAAAAACCGGACTGAACCGTTTTATTATTACCCCTGAGGCCATTTCCAACCCGGAAGGCTATATCCAGAAACTGATTCGAACCTACTATCGTGGCGAAGAATCGGTAGTCAATCAGTAAGAAAGAATAATTATGATAGGCATATCCAAACTTTATTTGGGCACCGTAGAACCTTCCGATGCCCTGAGATATGGTCGGCGTTCGGATCGATTACCTTCCCATCTCCTCCAGTTTTCTCATGATAAAAAACCGGTGGTGGTCTGGAATATTACCCGGCAATGCAACCTGAAGTGCCGGCATTGTTACGCCCAGGCCTTACACCAAAAAACCCCCGATGAGTTAACTACCGAAGAAGGGAAGGCCTTATTGGATGATCTCAGTGCTTACGGGGCACCGGTGATCCTGTTTTCAGGAGGGGAACCGCTCATGCGGCCTGACCTTCCGGAGCTGGCCCAGTATGCGGTAGCTAAAGGGATGCGGGCGGTCATATCGACTAACGGGACTTTAATCACCAAAAGGCTGGCCGAAACCTTAAAGGCCATCGGCCTGTCTTATGTAGGCATCAGCCTGGATGGAATGGAAGCGGTTAATGATCATTTCCGGGGTGTTTCCGGGGCCTTCGCACAAGCCCTGACCGGTATCCGGAACTGCCGTCAAGCCGGTATCAAAGTGGGCCTGCGGTTTACCATCAACCGGATGAACCAGGATCAGGTCTCTCCTATCTTTGATCTTCTGAAAAAGGAAGATATCCCCAGGGTCTGTTTTTATCATCTGGTGTATGCCGGTCGCGGGTCCCAGTTGATCCAGGAAGACCTGGATCATCTCCAAACACGGCAGATGGTTGATTTGATTATCGACCGGACCAAAGAACTGTACGATGCCGGCTATGAAAAGGAAGTCCTGACCGTTGACAACCATGCCGATGGACCTTATCTGTATCTGCGTCTCCTCAAGGAAGGATCATCCCGGGCCTCTGAAGTCCTGGAGCTCTTGAAAATGAACGAGGGAAACAGTTCGGGACGGGGGATTGGGTGCATCAGTTGGGACGGAGAGGTTTATGCCGACCAATTCTGGCGCCATTATTCCTTTGGCAATGTGAAAGGGCGGCCCTTCAGCCAAATCTGGGAGGATACGACCAACTTTTTAATGGGACAACTGAAAGATAAGAAAAAATATGTTACCGGACGCTGTGCCGGCTGCCGCTGGTTGGATATTTGCGGCGGAAATTTTCGGGTTCGGGCCGAAGCCGCTACCGGTGACCTTTGGGCTCCCGATCCGGCCTGCTATTTGACCGATCAGGAAATCGGACTGGCCTGACTTAAGGTGCAAGGTGCAGGGTTGAAGGTGTAAGGTTTTTCAAGCTGAAACTTGCATCTTGCAACTTTATTCTATAACTAAGTCCCTGACCCCTGAAGGTTATTTTCGAACTAAGCCCTCATGCTCCTTGGGGCACCACGAAACATGAAAATGTCTTTCGCCGAACACTGAACGACGAACGGTATTTTCGTCTTAAACACCTGGCTGATGGTCCGGTTTCAACAAGTCGTTGATGGTTTTAACCGGACTAAAGGTCTGGTTTGGCACCTCTACAAAAAAGGTAATCCAGCAAGCCATAGCGCCGTTCCAGAGCCCTGGCAACTCCAGGGCCTTAAGATCCCGCCCATTTTGCGATTTCCTGGTAATAAAAACAGCCTCCGGATCCCTGTATTGCCTTAGGTCAAAGGGTCTTCCTTCATAATCACGAACCGCGCAGACCAGATCGACCGGGTTAAAATGGGTGGAAGAGGCCCAAATGGCTTTTTGTTCGATTGATCCGGGATCGATTTGGGCACTTTCCACAATCTGCAGGGAAAGGGCCCCGTCTTGGCCTTCCACCCAGAAAGGTCCCCCCCCAGGTTCCCCTGCATTCTTGACCATCCCGCAGACCCGAATGGGTCTGTTCAATTTCTCGAATAAGAAATCGGTTTGTTGCTTTATGGGCCAATTCTGGAAACCGGGGGGTTCAGAAACCAACAGCCGGTTACGGCAAAAGGTCCTCATTTCATCAAGCTGGTCTGCGGAGTCCATCCCGTCCTTCAACCTCCGGATCAAACCGTGGACCATTTGCTGCATTTTGACCAGATAGCCTCCCAGGACCTTTTTCCAGATAATCGTCTGTTCCTTTAGCCGGTCCGGCAGGATATTATCGATATTCTTTATATAGATCAAATCGCCTTGGAGGTTATTGAGATTTTCCAGGAGGGCCCCGTGACCGCCGGGGCGGAAAAGAAGCTTTCCGGATCCTTCCCGGAAGGGTCTATCCTCCAGGTCAACGGCCAGGGTATCGGTCGAATGCCTTTGAAACGAGAAAGAGACATTTAAACAGCATTGGTACTGTTGTTCATACCGGGGTCGTACCTTTATGAAAAAATCCCTGACCGTTCTTTCATGTTCCGGTGCCACCGTCACATGAAGGCGACATTGCCCGGTACGATCACAGAGGGTATAAAAAGCCTCGACCAGGTGTTCTTCAAAAGCCGTACGGTTTTGGATCGGATAAACATGAAATTTATGTAACCCCTTAGGCAGGGTCAGGTAGTTTAATCCCCGATCGGTAAGGAGATAGTTTAAAATCTCCCGCCACCGTCTCTGTTGGATGATTGTTGAGATATCCTGTCCGTCTTGAGCCAGAGACTCTTTCAAGTCCTCAAAAAATGCAAATTGGTTAATCCCCGTTACTAAACGGAAGAATTCCCTGATTGTTGGATCGCAGGAGGTATCATCCGGCTGAATTTCATTCTCGGCAAAGGAAGCTGGATTGAGATAAAAGGGTAAAATCGCCTGAAACATTCGGGTAGCCGCTCCCGAGGCCGGAACGAATTTAAAAAACCGGCCTTCCTGGGCCGCTTCTTCCTGCCTTTGAATCAAGTTTTTTATCTCCGACTCAGGGATCTTTTGAATTCCGTCCCCAAGGGTACAGGGTCTGTTCAGGCGAAGATAGCCACAAGTCTTCTGGAATAAGGCGATCTGGGCCTGAACCTGATCTTCGGAAATTCCCAGTTCTGACATGAGCCGGAGATCATCCCGATTGAATTTCCAATGCCTGATCAAAACTTTTTTCGCTCCATATATTTTAGAACCTTATCCTTACCCGATAATTTAGCTTGCTTTCCTGGTTTTTGGGAACAGACACCTCAAAGGCAATGGTCGAAACATCCAGCTTGGAATAGGGATGGGATTTTTCAAGGACCTTCCAATCTCCCGACAAAGGTTCCACCACCCGTATGATTACATCTTCTTTCTTATGATTCCGAAGGGTGATTTCATAAGCGGATTCATAGGTATCGGAGGCGATTTTTTCCCAATGGGTCTGCTTCCTTTCGGCCTTTAAATCAAAGGCCTCCCCTAATTTCAACCGGATCTTTTCATCTTTGGGTGTATGGTCTATAGTGTCCTCTCCGATCAACTGCAGGCTGCCGTCCTTATCCTGTTTATAGGCCCTGACCGTCCCTTTGGGCAGGGGGATCCCCAGATGGTTCTCCTTTGAATTGGCGAATAGGATAAAAACACCGACCTTTTGATTGGAAAGTGCTTCCCCTTGTTTGCTTCGATAATAATATTCGGAACCCCGATAGATGAATTCTTTGGTAACCGGTATCTGTTGAACACTGAGGAGACTGATCTGTTTGGTCTGATTTTCCTTGAGGGTCGTTTTTCTTTCCAGGGTATAGATATGATATTCGAAGAAGGCCTCTTCTTTAAACTGGGGCGGGGCCAGGGCGCCGGCAGCGACCAGGGCCTTCTTGGTCCTTATTAAATCTTCCCTGACCCGGTGAATATCACCGGCTACTAATTTAAGCCTGGCATTTCGATAGGCGGTGCCGCTTTTGTTATCGATGGTGACCCAGCCTGAAAGGCCGGCCCGGGTATCCTGTTCATTGAGAACCAGGACATAATCCGATTTCCAGTTGAGACCATTGGTCAAATAAAGGGCCTCTATCTTTTGAGGGGTAGTGATCTGATTATCCAGCAGCCAGATCAGGGTGGGTTTGGAAATAAGGTCCGGGGGTATTTCGGGAAAAAGGATCCTGCCCGGATGATTGAAAGTAATATCCTGACCGATTTGAAAGACCGGCTGGTTTTCGTTGTTGGCTAACAGGACGGCCGAAACCATCTCCTCCCTCTCGGTATAGGGATTCTTCGTGAAGAGTTTAACCTCCTTGCCCACGTATTTGTCCAGGAGTTTCCTGGGGCTCAACAGATCGTATTCATAATTCTGTTCCAGGACGGAAAAGGGATTGGTCTCCTGGAAGGATTTTATACTGACGCTGGTGGGAATGATTTGGGCGGCCACATCCATAAATTTGAGCTCCTGCTTACCGGAACCCAGTTTTATCTGTCGTAGATCCTTAACCAATCCCAGGTTGCTGTTGTAAACCGTTATCTCTAAGGCCTCCTGGTCCTCCTGGGAACTTACCTTCCTTTCCAGGGCCGCAACAGGAAAAGCCGTAACAAGCAGTAAAAGGGAAGCTAAAAAAATCAGGCGTCTATTTCTCATCATTCCCTCCTGCACCTCTTCCGGGTAAACTCCCGGACGAGGCGTCGATTCTTACGCTCTGTTTCTGCGAATTTATCTCAAATATTTTCACTATTATGGGTTACGGCGGTTCGTTGCACGTTGCGGGTTTCTGGTTGCTGGTTAAAACGAGTAACGAGGAACCAGGAACGTGTAACAGAGAAATTTAAATTTAGTCAGTATTTAGAACCGTAGAGACAGCCCGACAAAAGGGCCGCTTAATTTTATTTTGGCAAAGTCCGGTTCGTCCCGGGCCTCAATATCAAACAGACGGTAGCCGCCGCTGATGGTGAAATTTTTAAAGGGGATGACCCTGACCCCGGCCTCGGCTTCCCACATATAGCCATACTGGCCAGCCGGGAGCCCGGACACCTCCGCAAAAAAATTCAAAAAAGGAGCCGGATTGACATCTAAAGCGACTCCCAGGGTGGGCAGAGCAGCGGCAAAACTCCGGGATTCCTTGATGGGAGGGACCTGGTCCGGGGCGGCCAGGGAAACGTCTCCCCAGGCCCCTTTGATTCCCACCAGGGTTCCCAATTTGATCTTTCCCCCTTCCAGATTGATAAACTGGCAGGCCCAGCCAAGCTGGAGATACTGCACCTTCAGATCTCCAATCACCCGGGTGTTGACCGAATAAGTCTGGCCTCCAAACTGAACATCCCGCTTGAGGATAGTGTCGGCACTGTAACTGATTGGGGTGTAGATGAAGGTCAACCGGTTGGTGGGATTAAAAAAGACGGTAAAACGGCCATAAGGGAAACTTTTATCATCCAACCTCAAATCCGATTTAAAGTCGACATCCGTCCCCCGGCCCTCTTTGGTTACCTTGGCCACGGCCGATAAATCGGTCATCCAGTAACGCCCTTCAAATTCGACGACAGCCTCCTGGGCCCAAGCCCCACTTCCGAATAAAAGACCGAAAACCATTCCCCAAACTATTTTTTTCAGCATGGCCTTTCCCTCCTCATTTAAAAATTAACCAAGCACCTCATCTCCTTCTTTCCACTGGGGAGACACCAGACATAAAAAAGTTAAATCGGTTTGGCCCGTATTCCGTATAAATTGTCGGGCATCAGGCGGGATATAAACGGCCTGCCCCATTCGGACAGCGGACCACTCATTCCCGATATGAATGATCCCTTCTCCCTCCAGGATATAATAAATCTCGGACGAGCTTTTCAATTTATGGGGCAGGGTGCTTTCTCCGGGTTTGACAATGGCATGGGCCAGGCTGAACCCCATCTGAAGGGCGACCCCCTCACGATCGGGATGGATCAGTTCA
The DNA here is from genome assembly GCA_016219225.1 of Deltaproteobacteria bacterium. Classification (NCBI taxonomy): domain Bacteria; kingdom Pseudomonadati; phylum Myxococcota; class Myxococcia; species Deltaproteobacteria bacterium. The sequence continues at coordinate 2,172 of JACRBX010000292.1, read as the reverse complement.
CAGAGGATGCTCCGGTCAGCGGCCTGAAAATACCTACCTTCTTTGAGGTCTTTGATAAAAATCAATGGGAATCTTTTACTTTCGAATTTTAGAATTTATTCAAATTACCTTTGTCTTTATCTCCCTTACCATTTTTTACAGGAAAAAACAATGAGCACCCAATAATCTTCTTTGAAATAATAAGGTCATCGGCTACAATTACATTTATCAATGGCTGAAAGGAGAGAATGGATGAAAGGGAAAAAAATGGATTACTTTGCCGCCCTGTACAATGTGGCCAAAGTCATTAATGTCTCCTTGGATCTTCCCCGGGTTTTGGAGGAAATTGTCCGCTGTGTAACCGAAACCATGGGGGTCAAGGCCAGTTCCTTACGCCTTCTGGACCCTCGAAAGAAAAAATTGCTCCTGGCCGCCACCCATGGCCTGACCACCGGCTATATCCGGAAAGGACCGGTTCTGGTGGAAAAAAGCGGTCTGGATCGGAAGGCCCTCAAAGGGGAATCCATATGGATAAAAGATGCCCAGACCGACAAAAATTTTCAATATGGGGGACGGGCCAAAGAGGAAGGGATCAAATCCGTACTCGTGGTTCCCTTAGGGGTGGGGAAAAAGGTCATCGGCGTCTTAAGGGTCTATACTGACAGGGTCCATGAGTTCAGCGATAAAGACCGCCAGTTCCTGGAGGCTGTGGCCAGTCTGAGCGCCATTGCCATTGAAAATGCCCGGCTCCATCAAAATCTGAAGACCGACTGTGATCTTTTAAACGCCTATAAATTCCGCCTGGACGACAATTAACGGTTTTATGTTAATCGTTTACTTATGGTGACCATTGAAAAACCCGTCATTCCCGTGCAGGCGGGAATCCAGGGGAAGTCGTCACCAGGTTTGCCCCGGAAGGCTTGAATCCGGGGCAGCGGGCACAGAAGAATTATAAATACTTTTTCGATCGGAATGATTCGGGTTAAAAAGGAGGAATCATGATACGTCTTGGTATAAATGGATTTGGTCGCATTGGACGACAAGTCTTAAAGGCCATCCTGGAAAAATATCCGAAGACCTTGCAGGTTGTGGCGATAAATGATCTTTTTGACACGGAAACCAATGCCCACCTTTTCAAATACGACACCAATTACGGCCGGTTTCCAGACAAGATTGCTGTTGAAAAAGACCGTTTTTATATCAACAACCAGCCCATCACCTGCTTTGCCTACCGTGATCCGGCCGCCATCCCCTGGGATGAAGAAAGGGTGCAAATCGTTATTGAAAGTACCGGTTTATTTACCACCGGTCCCAAGGCCGCAGCCCATCTGGAAGCCGGGGCCAAGAAGGTCATCATCTCCGCTCCGGCCAAAGAAGTCGATCTGACCATAGTCCTGGGCGTCAATCAGGAGGCTTATGATCCTAAAAAGCATCATATTGTTTCCAATGCCTCCTGCACCACCAACTGCCTGGCCCCGCCGACCCTGGTCGTTCACCAGGCCTTCGGGATTGAAAAGGGGATGATGGTTACCGTCCATTCTTATACCAATGACCAGCGCATCCTGGATCTGCCCCACAAGGATTTGCGGCGGGCCCGGGCTGCCGGTCAGAATATCATTCCCACCACCACCGGGGCGGCCAGGGCCTTGGCCCTGGTAATCCCTGAACTGGCCGGCCGTCTTGACGGTTATTCCCTGCGTGTGCCCACCCCGACGGTTTCCGTAGTGGACCTGACCGTGGAACTGAAAAAAGAGGTCCAGACCGGGGAACTCCGGGAGGCCTTAAAAAAGGCGGCCCAAACACACCTCAAAGGGATAATGGCTTGTGAAGAAGAACGGCTGGTCTCCATGGATTTCAAAGGGAATGAACATTCTTCCATCGTCGACCTGGAGTTCACCCAGGTACTGCAGGGCAACATGGCCAAGATAGTGGCCTGGTATGACAACGAATGGGGTTATTCCTGCCGGGTGGCCGATCTGGCCCATTTAATGGATCAAAAGGGGATTTAGTCTGAAGCCCCCGCGGTAAGGGGGACTTCAGAGCGAAGGCGGTTTTATTTTAGTTCGGATACTCTTTTCAGGAGCCCTTTGACGAGGTCTTCTTCTTCATGGAGAGACTTCTTGTCACCTTTTGTTTCGCGGATCTCGAGTCTTAACTCTGAAAGGTAGGAATCGAGAACCTTCTTCAGCAGCT
>JACRBX010000291.1 GCA_016219225.1 Deltaproteobacteria bacterium | reverse complement strand
GTCGCCACGACCCTTTTTACATCCATTTTGAAAACCCGAACCTACTATCTGGCCACTCTGGGGGAGATCAATCCCCATACCGGCCAGCCTCTGTCCTATCCTTTCATGTCTCTTCCGTTTTTAATTAAAGACGAGGTCTTCGGGTTGTTGAGCTTAGCCAATAAGGTGGGGGGCGCTTCTTTTACCGATGATGATATTTCACTGGCCTTAACCCTGGTCAACAAAACCGCTCTTCGCATCGAAAACAATGTCCTATACGAGATCGTTTATAACAATTTGGTCAACAGTTTAAAAGCACTCGTTATCAGTATCGAAGCCAGAGATCCCTACACCCGGGATCATTCCGAGCGGGTAACCGCCTATGCCCTGCAAACCGCCGAAGTCTTTGGCATGAGCGAAGAGGATAAAGATGCCCTGAAATTCGGAGGCTATCTTCATGATATCGGCAAAATCGGGATCAGAGACGGCGTCTTGTTAAAACCAGGTCCCTTAACCGAAGCCGAACAAGCCGATGTGCGGTTGCACCCCATTATCGGGGACAATATCTTAAAACCCTTAATGTTTTTTCCAAAAGAACGGGAAATTATCCGCTATCATCATGAACATTATGATGGCAAGGGCTATCCGGAAGGACTTTCCGGGGAACAGATCCCTTTGATTGCCCGGGTCCTGGCCGTGGCCGATGCTTATGACGCCATGACCTCTTCCCGTCCTTATCGGAAAGCCATGACCCATAACCAGGCCATCAGGGAAATTAAACGAGGCGCCTGTACCCAGTTCGATGAAAAAATCGTTCAGGCCTTCCTGCAAACCTCGATCGGTTCGGGGGGAGACCAGAAAAAAAACATTCCGAATAAAATGGAGGAAAAGAAAACATGGGACGTCCTCCCGAATTGACCGGAGAAGATAAAAGAGAGGCCTTCCGTATCGATGATTCCTTGCCGGTCATGATTCACGCGGTCGAAGACCTCGAATCCTCTTCCGCCGAGGAACTGGACCTGGCGGATTGGGAGGAATTATCGCTTTCGGACGCTCAAGGGGAAAACCTTAATCCCCTTCTCCGGAAGATGTTGATTGCGATGAACAAAAAACTGGATCGGGTTTTAGAAAGGCTTCCTGTTGATTTGGTCAAGGTCAAGGCCCAACCGATCAACCTTAGTTCTGCTGGAATACGGGTGGTTGATAAGAAAAAATTCAAGCCCGAGCAAGAAGTCAGAATCAAAATGCTGTTGCCGACTCTTCCGGTTCAAGAAATCTTAGTAAGCGGTAAGGTGGTCCGGGTTGCCTCCTTGAAAAATGGCCAGTATGAGGTGGCGTTCCGTTTCCATGATCTGGACGAAGAGGTAAAAGATGAGATTATTCAATTTATCTTAAAGCAACAACGGAAGGCCATTATGGCCCGAAGGCAACAAAGAGAAACAGATGGATCCTAAAAAACCAAAGACATCGGATCGACCACGAACCGGATCCCAGGGTGAAATCTCTCCGGATAAATTGGAGCCTCTTTGGTTACAACAGGAACTAATCCGGTTAGGGACGTTGATTATGATCGGAAGGATTACCCCGGAGGTCATTCACGATATTAATAACCAATTGACCGGGATATTAGGGTACGCCGAATTGCTCTCCATGAAAAAGGTTGAAGACCCGAGCATCAAAAACGGGCTGAAATCCATCTATCTTTCGGCCGAACGATGCAAAGATTTGTTGGCTAATTTATTGTCTTTTTCGCGTCAGGAAAACTCATTAATCAGTTTGGCCGATGTCAATGAAGTTATTGAAAAAACCATTGAATTGCGCAGTTGCGGCTTACGGCACCAACAAATCGGAATTATGAAGGACTTGGGCAGCGATATTCCCGTCATTCCCATGGATGTCAATCAATTACAGAGACTCATCATGCATCTGGTTTTTATTGCCGAGGAAGCCTTAGGACATCGGTCCCAGGAGAAAAAAATTTTTATGCATACGGTCTTTAGCCCTCAGAACCAGGCGGTAACTATAAAGATCAAACAGAATGGTGCCTTCATTTCCGGAGATCTTTTTCTTCAATCAAATCTCCTGACCGGATCAGCGGATCTGGAAATCGGTTTCAGTATAGTTGAAATCCGGCAATTGCTCAATGAATTAAAAGGAAGCATTGAAATAGAAAACGTTGAAGGTGAAGGCTCGGCCTTTGTGATCCATTTACCGGTTAAGGGATAGGCTTAAAGACTATGTTCGCAATCATCGGAATCGTTGTGGTCATCGGGGCGGTGTTGGGCGGTTATCTCATGGAGCACGGCAATTTGGGGGTTATTTTCCAGCCGGCCGAAATGGTGATTATCTTCGGATCGGCCATAGGATCGTTTTTAGTGGCCTCTCCTTCCAAAGTCGTCGGATTGGTTTTTGGACATATAGCCGCCATTTTTTCCGGAAAGGCACGGAGTAAAGCCGATTATCTGGAACTGCTTTCCCTGATGAACCGCCTTTTCATGAAAATTCGAAAAGACGGTCTGATCTCCATTGAAGCCGATATCGAAACCCCGGCCAAAAGCCCGCTTTTCTCCAAATATAAAAGCCTTATTTCCAATCATAAGGCCGTTGATTTTATCTGCGACAATCTCAAAGTCATCATTTCATCCAATATGCCCCCCCATGAAATGGATAATTTGATGGATGTCGATATCGAGGCCCATCAGCATGAAACCATGATTCCCTCCCTTAGCGTGGCCAAGGTCGCTGATTCCCTGCCGGGATTCGGTATTGTAGCCGCTGTCCTGGGAGTCGTTCTGACCATGGGTAAGATCGATCAGCCGCCGGCCGTTTTGGGGCAAAGCATCGGCGCGGCCCTGGGGGGAACTTTTTTAGGGGTCTTTATGTGTTATGGCTTTGTCGGGCCCATGGCCGCCAATCTGGAACATCAGGCCAAAGAGGATGAGGCTTATTACCACGTTATCAAGGTGGCCATGGTAGCCTTTGTGGGGGGGGCGGCCCCCCAGTTATCGGTAGAATTCGGAAGAAGGGCCATTCCGGGTAAGGAAAGACCAACCTTTAATGAATTAGAGACCTTTCTGAGAAAATGAAACAAGAAAAAATCATCATCAAGAAAGTAAAGGCCAAAGGGCACGGGGGGGGGCACCACGGCGGAGAATGGAAAGTGGCCTATTCCGATTTTATAACAGCCATGATGGCCTTTTTTCTGCTTATGTGGTTGATTGCCATCCTTTCCCCGGAGAAGAAAACAACCATGGCCCAGTATTTCAAGGATTTCAGTTTTATGCAGCAGGGTGGGGCCGGTTTCCTGGATAGGAATTCCGGGCTCATGGGCGAAGGCGGTACGGATAAATCCAATTTTAACAGCGAAATTCCCAAAGGTGGGCCCCAGCTTTTAAGCCGGGAGGAATTGCGGGACCAATTAAAGAAAGATATCGAAACGAAACTGAAGGAAGTCAAGGATCAGATCCTGGTCGATATTTTTGAAGGGGGAATACGGGTCCAAATGATTGATAAAGATGGTAATCCCATGTTTGCCCTGGGGAGTTCCTCGCTGACCGATAGTGCCAGAAAGATCATTAAAGTCATCGCCAAGAATATAAAAGACCAGGGAAGTCAGGTGGCCATTGAAGGTCATACCGATGCGTTGAACTATTCCACCACCAAGTACACCAATTGGGAGCTATCGACGGAACGGGCTTCAGCGGCCAGAAAAGAACTGGAATCCGAAGGTCTTGATGCCGACAAGCTCATCCGGGTGGCTGGGTATGCCTCAAAAGAACCCCTTATCAGAGATAACCCAAATGATCCGCGGAACCGGAGGATTTCCATTATCCTCCTTTATAATGCTTCCAATAAGAATACTCCCATTCCGCTTCCGGGAAGCGGTTTGCCTGCCCAACTTATAGGGGACTATAATAAAACCAAACCCCTTTCCCCTTCATAGGCACCTTTTGAACCTAAAAAGGGGGGAAAGAAAAAAACAGGCCTGGCAAAATTTTTTGGCGCCTTTGTTAAAAAAATTTAAGTTTCTAAATAGTATTCCGATAATAGAAGTAAGGGGGAAAAACGATCAGACGCCGACCCTTGACATGATAGATTTAAAAACACCTTCCATCTTTTCTCAGGGAGGTAGCCTATGAATGTTCAAAAAATTCAAAGTATTTATTTGCAGGTTGGAGAAGCATTCTCTAATAAGACAAAAAGTTTTCCCCAAAAGGCTGTTGCCAGGAATAGCGATCCGATACCGCAACCCGATGCCCTGCCGCATATCAGTCCAGCAGCGTTGAATCTCCATCGAATTGACCAAACCCTGTCTGATTTGGAAAAAATGGTGTCAAAAATGATCAGTCAGTTACTGGAAATGCGGCGCACCTTACCCCCGTTTAAGCCGGAAGATGCCGAAAGGGTCCGGATTTTAAGAGGTTATATCGGGCTGCGGCATTTAATTGACAAACTTACTATTCCCCCTCCGGCCAAAACAGAATGGATCAAGGAAGGAATTAATCTGCCGGAATTGAGTGAGAAGTCTACGGACCTTGAAGTCGATAGGGCGGTGACCGATCTCGAAAAATCCATAATGTTTATTCAAAATAAACGATCTTACTTAGGGGCCTTATTAGAGAGTTAAACATTTTCGAACCATAAATTCCTTTAATCAAGCAATCAAGGAAAAACCGCTGTATTCATCCGCATTGGGGTCCATGTTCTTGCCATAGGCGTCTTTACCGGTAAATCTGAACAGCATATGGGCAGGATCGATTGTTCCATCTCCAGTGCTATTTTGGGAGATGGAAAAATACAAAAGGGCCGTTCTGACCGTCGGATCATAGATAACCTTGGACGGTCCAGTCGGAAAGGAAACCTCTGTAGAAGGAATCGAGTTACCATAATTGTAATTTTCCAAGTAATATTCACCTCTTTGTTTTTCCATCTGCCAATTACTCAAACTTTCCACGGAATCGATATCCATATCCTTGGAAAAGGTGAACGACATCTTATATTCTTTCGTGGCATTCCCTGCCGATAGGGTTGAATCCAGGGCAGAAACATGGGTCCCCGGTCCGGAATAGAAAGCAAAGCTGTTCGGGCTGTAGGCCAAAATAATTTTGGGGTCGGCGGACTGTAGCATGTATGCTTCAAGTTCCATGGATTGAGAGGCGGCACCTAACCTTTGAAGGATTGTCAATTGGTTCTGGGCCTGATCCATGTCTCCCATATCAATATAAGTATATCCCATCTCCAGATAGGCATTGGCAAACCCATTGTCCAGTTTAACCGCCTTGTTAAGTTGTTCAAGGGCCTCATTATATTGTCCTAAGGATCGGAGTACCTGGCCCCTTCCAAAAACACCGACAGGACTGTTCGGGGTAAGCCGGCTTACTTCAATAAATTGATTTTCGGCTTCTTTCAACCGACCATCTGACAAATAGGCCAGGCCTAACGAGAAGCGATTATCGGCTGAGTGGGGATTTAATCGTACCGCTTCAGTATATGCCTCTATGGCTTCACCATATTGGCCACGTTTAAAATAGAGGTCGCCCAGGCTGAGACGAAAAGTGTCGTCGATTGGAAAGGTCTTAACCGCCGCTTTGGTGGTCTTTATCGCATCGTCGGTCTTTCCCATTTTTAAATAGGCCTGGGACAGGTATTCGTAGGCCTTGGGGGAGTTGTCCGAAAAAGGAGCGAACCCTATGGCCCTCTTGAATTCCATGGCCGCTCCCGCGTAGTCTTTTCCGGTGTATCGGTCAATTCCTCTTGAAAGGGCACTGTTGGCCAGGCTATCAAGCTGGGTCTGCGAATTGGACGTAGTGGAGAAAAGAGAATCTATTTGAGTCGCTTCGGATAATCCCCAACTCGAAGACATAATACCCTCCTGTGATGAATCGGTCCTTAATTGTTTATCGGTAACTCCTCTTAAGAACTTTAAAAAAATTCCTGTTAATGATGCCAATTAATTGACGCCGGACAGCACTTTTTTCTGAATTTGTCTTTCACGGTCGGGGTAGGTGACAATTAACAAAATATTTTACTTTTAAATCAATATGTTAGCAAAATGACAGAAAAAAAATTTTATAAGCCTATACTGGCAGCATATTTGCAAAATAGCTCCATAGGATGACATTCCTAAAATTGGAAACAAATAAGGAGTCATTTAGTTCATGAGAATACTAATAACAGGAATTACCGGGTTTGTGGGCAGCCATTTGGCAGAGTATGTCCTCGGCCTCAAGGAAAGGCATTCCCTCTTCGGTTTGTGTCGATGGCGTAGCCCGAAGGACAACTTAGAAAAAATATATAACAAGGTTAGTCTGTTGGAAGCTGATCTGTGCGACCTGAGCGGGCTGATTCGTCATATTAAAACCGTAAAGCCTCATGTTATTTTTCATTTGGCGGCCCAAAGTTATGTTTTGACCAGCTTTAATACCCCGATCCAAACACTTTGGGCCAATGTTATCGGAACCACCAATCTCCTCGAGGCCGTCAGAATCACCGGGGTTGATCCAGTAATCCATATCTGTTCTTCCTCCGAGGTTTATGGGCAGGTGAGTGAGGCTGATATTCCCATTAAAGAAACTTGTCCCTTTAGGCCGGCTTCTCCCTATGCCGTCAGCAAAGTCGGGGAAGATATGATTGGCTATCAGTACTGGATTTCCCATCAAATACGTACCATTCGGACCCGTATGTTTACACACACAGGTCCGAGAAGGGGGGATGTGTTTGCCTTTTCCTCTTTCGCAAAGCAGATTGCCGCAGCCGAGTTGGGTTTGAAAGAGCCGGTCGTTCGAGTAGGCAACCTTAAATCCGTGCGAACGATCTGCGATGTAAGGGACGCGGTTAAGGCCTATTGGATCATGGTACAAAGATGCCGGCCGGGAGAGGTCTATAACATAGGGGGGAAACAGACGGTGACAATCGGTGAAGGTCTGGAAAAATTGCTTTCCTTTTCCTCAAAGAAATTGAAGGTCAAGGTCGACCCGACCCTTTTACGTCCCTCTGATGTGACTTTGCAGATTCCAAGCACCGAAAAGTTTTCCGAAGAAACCGGCTGGAAGCCGGAAATTTCCTTGGAGAAAACCTTAAGAGATATACTCGACTTCTGGAGAGAAGAATTAAAACGTTCTCCCTGGAAGGCCTTGACGGTCGAAAAATAAAAAGGGGTCCGCTTTTTTTTGAAACACCATTATACAAGAGGAAATTCTTTCCTCAGGGGAAAGAAAGTGTCTCCGAGTTTGCCGGACAGTCCCCCGCCGTTGTTGTGTCCCGACTTGGAACCGGTTCTGCTTATGCATCGGAACGCCTGGTTCAAGGTGCTCTCCAGGGGCGCATACTTCAGCATTGAATATGAACGCCCCCAGGTTGTGGTGCTGCCTGTCCTGGAGGGCCGGGCGATTATTATGATTCGAGTGAAACGCCCATTGATCGATGATTGTCCCTTGGAACTTCCGGCCGGCGACTCTCAGGAGGGAGAAACCCCGAGGATGGCAGCCAGACGGGAGTTCGCCGAGGAGACAGGCCTTTTTATCAAAGACCCTTTACGCTTTGAATCGGATCTGCCTGTTTCAGAAATGCCCGGAAGAATACCGGTCCTGCTGAGCGTCTTTAAGGTCGAGGTAAGCCAAGCGGAGTTTGACACCCGTCGGCCTCATGACGAAGAGGTCGTCTCGGTAGTGGCCGTCCCCTTTCTGGAGGCGATCCAAAAACTGGTCAATGGTGAGATCTATCTGTGCTCCCCGGTGGCCCTGGTGGCCCGCTTTCTTTTAAATCGATACCTGGCAGGTCCAGACAAGGAGCGCGCTGTTGAAAGATAACCCGGACATCATTCTGGTCAACGTGGGAGGGACGCGCAAACAGGTCTATCAGGACCTGAGCAAGGTCTTCTCAGCCATCGATACCCCCTTCTGGGCGGCCCTGACCGCAGGCTATCTTCGGAATAAAGGAATTAATTGCGATATCCTGGATGCCAATGCCCTGAATTTGGATTTTGATGAAACGGTTGAGTCCTTGGCCATGGCCAATCCGAAAATAATTGCCATCGTCTGTTACAGTCAACAGGCCAATGTCTCCGCACCCATTATGGTAGCCGTGGGACAATTGTGCCTGAAGATAAAGGACTCCATACCCCAATCCAAATTGGTGCTAACCGGCTGGCATCCCTCCGCCCTTCCGGAGCGAACCCTGCGAGAAGAGGCTTGTGATATTGTAGTTCAAGGGGAAGGCTTCCATACGCTTGCCGATCTTTTGAGCGGAAAGCAATATCCCGAGATTAAAGGCCTTTGGTGGAAAGAGGGCCAAGAAATTCTTCATGGTCCATCTCCTGAAAACATCCGGGATCTCACCTCCGAGCTGCCCGATGTGGCCTGGGACCTTTTGCCCATGGATCGTTACCGGGCCTTCAGTTGGATGTGCCTCAGGGACTTCAGCCAGCGGACGAAATTCGCCTCTCTATTCACCAGCCTCGGCTGTCCCTACAAGTGCAGTTTCTGCGCCATCCATGCCACCTACGGAGAGCACCGGATCCGCTATTGGAGCCCTGAATGGGTCTTGAGACAAATTGATATCCTTGTGAATCACTATGGGGTAAGACACCTCAATATTCATGATGAGCTTTTTGTCTTTAATCCCAAACACTACTTGCCCATCGCCGAAGGACTGATCGAGAGAGGGTATGACCTCAATATCAACGCCTTTGCCCGGGTAGACGTCCTCGATAAGATCGCTATAGAGAACCTGATTACCTTGAAGAAAGCCGGATTTCACTGGCTTAAGCTGGGTATTGAAACGGGAAATACCCGGATCAGGGCCAATGTCGGAAAAGATTCCTATAATGTCGATGCCGTCCGCAACGCTGTGGCCAAGGCGCACGTCGTGGGAATCGATTTCTGTGCCAATTTCATGTTCGGTCTTCCGGGTGACGACTATGGCTCCATGCAGGACACTTTGAATCTATCCCTGGAATTGATGCCGGCCTTCCCGAGCTTTTTCTGCGCTATGGCCATTCCGGGGTCGGACCTCTACGCCGAAGCCCTAAAAAAAGGGGGTGATCTCCCGGAAACCTGGTTAGGGTATGCCTCCCAGGGGTACGAATTCAAACCCCTGCCGACGGAATATCTGACAGCGGCCCAGGTCCTGGAATTCAGAGACTATGCCTTTGACGCCTACTTCAAAAACCCCAGGTACCTCCATTGGATTGAGACCAAATTCGGGTCGGAGGCCAGGGCGCATCTACAGGAAATGACCGCCATAAGGCTTAGGCGAAAGCTTCTTGAAGATTAAAGGGATTCCCAAGCGATGAAAAAAGACCTCGACGAACAGTGGTTGTATAATCAGACCAAGGATGATGAAAGCCTGCGGGCACTGACAACCATCCTTCAGCAGCGGCAGTATGTCTATGAGCATAACCGATTTATCGGAGGGGACACCCTTTCCTCCCTGAATCTTGACCGTTACCGGGTTTGGTTCCGGGGATGTAGCGCTTTTTCAACCCTGGAGGTTTATTACGAGATTTTCAAAGAAGAAAACCATTTTCTCTTACCGGAATTCTCGGGTCTGAACGAAACCGTCGTTATTGATATCGGGGCCAATGAGGGATTTTATGCCCTGAAAATTAAGGAGCGCAATCCTGCCTGCCGGGTGATCTGCGTGGAGCCGAATCCCTATCTGTTCGAGGTGATGCAAAACAACGTGGAATCAAACCGGCTCAACAACATAGAATTGGTCAACAAAGCCTTGGCCGCAAACCAGGGGACCAGCCGCTTTGATATAATTAAAGAGATAGGTCCTATCGGGGGTCGGGGTCTGAAACTGGTTGACCGGCCCTGGCTCCGCGAAGAATTTATTCGATCCATCCAGGTGGAAACCGCAACCCTGGATGATCTCTTCGCCCGCTTTGATCTCCCCGGGGCCGGCATTCTAAAAATAGACGTCGAAGGAATGGAGCTTGAAGTATTAGATGGCGCCCGGACCTGCCTGGCCTTGGTGGACAAAGTGGTCATTGAACGACATAGCCGAAATCTGAGGGACGGAGTCGTTGACTTTCTCACGGCTCATGGATTTAGGCTTGTTTATGAGGAAGACCCTGATATCACGCGTTATTACGGCGATCTATATTTCATAAAAAGAAAGGGTAACTGAAACCAACCGGTCTAAAGGCTTCTGAAAAGGCATATGGATAACCTATCAAAAGAAATAAGGGAAAACATCCTCCGTATCTCAAACCACAGCGGGCATGGTCATATCCCCACTTGTTTTTCAATCGTTGAGATGCTTCGAGCCGTTTATGAAACCATGCGGCACGAACCGAAACTTCCGGCCTGGGAGGAAAGGGATATTTTCATATTAAGCAAGGGGCATGGAGCCCTTGGACTTTATTGCACCCTGGCCCAATACGGCTATTTCCCCATCTCCGAAGTCTTTAGTTTCGGTTCCTTTGAGTCGATGTTCGGCTGTCATGCTGACCGTTTCAAGGTTCCGGGGGTTGAGCTTTCGACCGGTTCCCTTGGCCATGGCATCGGGGTGGCCACCGGAATGGCCTTGGGGTTCAAGCTGTCTGCCGGTTCGAGACGGGTTTATGTGCTTATCGGAGACGGAGAATCCAATGAAGGAACGGTATGGGAGGCGGCCATGGTGGCCGCCAATCTTGGGCTTCATAATCTGACCGTTCTTTTCGATAACAATTGCTCCCAATCCCGGTGTCTGCCCATTGTCAATCCGGAAGCCAAATTCGCTTCTTTTGGTTTTGAAGTGGAATCGGTGGATGGCCATGACCTATCCGCCTTGAAAAAGGCCATCGGGAATTCCGGAAACGGATCCCCGCGCCTGATTGTGGCCCACACCGTTAAAGGGATGGGCTGTCCCACCCTGGTCCGGGAAGTTTTTGCCTGGCACCGACGGAGTCCCAACCGCGATGAACTGGAAACACTTTTAGGTGAACTGAATGAGACGTCAGTTTAAGGATACGGTATCAAAGATCGCCGAAGGAGACGACAGGTTGGTCCTCCTCTTTGGCGATATCAGCGTCTATCTTTTTAATGACTTCCATGAAATATATCCGGACCGACTGTTCAATCTCGGTATTTGCGAGAACACGCTTATCAGCATGGCCGCGGGGATGAGCGCCGCCGGTTTTCATCCGGTTGTCCATACGATCACCCCCTTCGTCACGGAACGAAGTTATGAACAGGTCAAACTGGATTTGTGTTACAACCGTTTCGGCTCAACGATAGTGACCTGCGGCGGTTCATTTGATTATGCCTGGGATGGGGCAACCCATCATTGTTATACCGATCTGGAGTTGATGAGGATGCTTCCCGGCATGGAGGTCATGCAACCCGGCTCCAAGAAGGAATTCGATGTCTTGCTTTCGAGATGTTATAATAATGGCCATCCCTCCTATCTGCGGATTGCCGCCGACGAACATGGAATGGATCTGCCCGTTGAATTTGGAAAGGGGGTCATTGTAAAGGAAACGCCCGGAACAAATCTTACCGTCGCAACGGCCGGACCCCTTCTGGGCAATGTTCTTTCGGCCTGCAGGGATCTGCCGGTCAATGTCCTGTATTTTCATACCCTAAAACCCATGGATAGTGCACTTTTGGAACGTTTTGCCGAAACCAGAATCCTGGTCGTTCACGATGCCTTCGGGCTCTTTGAGGGCATCAATGCCTGCTGTTCCGTTAAAGCCCTGTATCACGGATTGCCCGATGCCTTCTGTGGTTATTACGGCACGCTCCAAGATATTCGCAAACAACTCGGGCTCGACCCCGAAGGGATAAAAAGCTGGATACGAGAACTTTTGTGAACATCATGATTTCCATCGAATGCTTAGACAAAAATATCGATTTTCAAAAAACCAGCCTTTTTCATTCTTTTAAAGAAAGGCCGCTGGGTTTCATCGATATCGGCAGTGCCGGTGGGGTTCATCCCCTGATTGCCCCTGTGGCCTCTTTGACCCACTGCACCTGCTTTGAGCCCGACGAAAGGGCCTGTCAGGAACTCAGGGATAAATACGGCCATGGGGGGCCTTTTCCGACGCTTTCCATTGTCAATACGGCCATCGGAAGCAAGACGGGCAACGGAACCCTGTATATGACCGAAAGTCCGGTCAATACATCCTTGCTAAAGCCCAATGAGGAGTTGGTAACTCGATATAAGGTGGCCGGGTTTCGGTTACAAAAAGTTGGCGATATTAAAACCAGCACCTTGGATGATGTCGTCTTCGGGGGCGGTAACAGAGAGATGCCTTTGGGGGAAGTTATAAAAATGGATTGCCAGGGGGCCGAACATCAAATTATTCAAGGTGCCCGAAGGGTTTTAAAGGAACAATGCCTGGCCGTCTGGTGCGAATTCGAGTTCTTCCCCATGTATCGGAACCAAAAATTATTTTCAGAGGTCGACCTTTTACTAAGACAGGAAGGGTTTCAACTGTATGGGTTGTATCCCAACTATATTTCCGCAAAAAAAATCGATCGAAGAAAATACAACTCCGAAGAACGTCTGGCCTGGGCGGACGCCTTCTACTTGAAAGATCCCTTGGAGGTCGACAATGAGCATTCGACTTTTTCGGCTCGGAATATTGAAGTGCTCCTCTTGGTCAGTATGTTAACCGGCTACTTTGACTATGCCCTGGAACTCATCGATGGCTATTATCAGACTAAAACCAACGATCAGGAACGCCTCAAAAAACTGGTTCTTGCTCTGGCGGAGGAGCAAAGAAAGGGGCTGGAAGCCGATTTGAAGCAGTTGTTGGTCGAATTTCAAAGGACCCCTGAGATGGGATATTTACTGGGTAAAAAATTTATCGATAAGCATAAATCCAACAACAATATCGATTTTATATCAATTTAAGGGACCTATGGAAGTCAAAAAAACAAACCTGGACGGTGTGTTGCTGATCAAAGTGGACTCCTTTGAAGATTTCCGAGGTGAATATCTGGAAACCTACAACGAACAAACCTATAGGGAAAAGGGGATCACGGTAAAATTCGTTCAAGATGACATCTCCGTTTCTTCGCAAAATGTCCTCAGGGGTATCCATGGAGATGCAGAGACCTGGAAGCTCATTTCCTGTCTTTATGGAAAATTTTACTTTGTAGTCGTAAATTGTGACACCCAATCGCATAATTTCGGGAAATGGCAATCCTTTACCTTGTCTGACAAAAACCGCTACCAGGTGTTGGTTCCGCCGAAATACGGCAATGCTCATTTGGTTTTAAGTCGTCAGACTATTTTTCATTATAAACAATCAACCTATTATAATTCGGCGGGCCAATTTACCTATACGTGGAATGAACCCAGGTTCAATATCTGGTGGCCGATTAAATTTCCAATTTTATCACAACGTGATGAGGCGGGCCATTTTGTCTGAATTTTCCGATATTCATCGAAATCATAATGATAAAAGGTCCACCGGCGATCTGAACGCCGAGGAGTTTGCTAATCTTCTCGGTATTCAAAGTTCGGAATTCTTGGTTGTCTGCGGACCTCTCATCGATCAGTACGATTTTCGCTACGATGCCGTTGAGGGAGAAGAACTCGAAACGACCATCTTGAAGGTAATAAAAGAAATAGACAACGGCCTTCATAAGCCTTCCGGCAAAGACCGAAAAGGGGATTGGGAAAAAGGATGGCAAGAAAATTGGGATGCATTCGTTTCCGGGGGATATGATGTTGACGCCTTAATCCCAAAATATATTTCAAAATACGGCATATCCCGGCTTTTATTCCGATATGTGAAACCTCACGATAAAATGTTTGAATTAAACTTTTATACCGTTTACCGCCACTATCTGTTTAAAAGGTTTCTTGGACCATTTCAAAACATTTTCGAGTTTGGCTGTGGAACCGGGTACAACCTGGTGATCATGAATCAACTCTTTCCGGACAAGTCTATCGTTGGTTTGGATTGGACGGAAAATTCCGTAAAGATAGCCGATGAATTGGGCAGGCGGCTAAAAGCGCAGATTAAGGGGAAGGAGTTTGATTTCTTCCGACCAGATTACGGGGTCGAGATCCCTGAAAATTCCGTAGTGATCACCTTGAATTCTCTTGAACAGCTCGGGGATAACTACTCGGCGTTTTTGGAATATCTCTTAAATAAAAAACCCGCTCTTTGCATAAATTCCGAACCGTTTCTTGAATTTTATTACGAGAATAATTTACTCGACTATCTGGCCATTCGGTATCACAAGTCCAGAAATTATTTAGCCGGATACTACGATGCACTGAAACAACTTGAAATAGAAGGCAGGATACGGATCAGCCGTTTACAGCGGGTTCCTGTTGGAAATTTATTTCATGAAGGATTCTCCTTCATCGTCTGGAATGTAGTCCAATAATGTGAGGTATAGGCCGTGATCATAACGCGAACCCCATTTAGAATATCTTTTTTCGGGGGCGGCACCGATTATCCCGTTTGGTACCGGGAACACGGTGGCGCCGTACTCAGCACGACCATCAATAAATACTGCTATATAAACTGTCGGTTTCTTCCGCCCTTTTTTACCTATAAGTACCTAATGCGTTACATTATTCGGGAAGAAACGACCTCCATTGAGGATATCAAACACCCTTCCGTCCGCGCCTGTCTCACCTATTTAAATATACCCAAAGGGGTCGAGATGACCTATACGGGAGATATCCCGGCCCAATCCGGAATGGGATCGAGTTCATCCTTCACGGTTGGTTTTCTAAATGCCTTGTATTCCTTATCCGGTAAGATGGTGACCAAACGGACCTTGGCGCGCGAGGCGCTTTACATCGAGCAGCAGGTGCTCGCGGAAAATGTCGGCGCCCAGGATCAGGTCGCCGCCGCCTTCGGGGGGTTAAATAAAATTGAATTCGGGGGCGAGCGGGATTTTTATGTTACACCCCTGCCGCTAAGCCGTGAAAAAGTCGATTATCTCCAAAGTCACCTTATGCTTTTTTTTACCGGCGTTTCCCGGAACGCTTCCGAAATCGCCGCCGAACAAATTAAGAACACTAACTCCAAGAAAATTGAGTTACGGACCATGCAGGTGATGGTGGATGAGGCCATCAGTATCTTAAATAATGGATCTAAAGACTTAGACGATTTTGGCAAACTCCTGAACGAAAGTTGGAGGATCAAAAGAAGTCTTACCGACCGGATTACCAGCAGCCGGATTGATGCTATTTATGATGCCGCTTTGAAGTCGGGGGCGTTAGGCGGAAAACTTCTAGGCGCCGGAGGTGGCGGTTTTATCCTGTTTTTCGTTAAACCGGACCATCAGCCCCTCTTAAAAGAAAAACTTA
The DNA here is from genome assembly GCA_016219225.1 of Deltaproteobacteria bacterium. Lineage (NCBI taxonomy): Bacteria > Pseudomonadati > Myxococcota > Myxococcia > Deltaproteobacteria bacterium. The sequence continues at coordinate 3,515 of JACRBX010000291.1, read as the reverse complement.
AAGACATATTATATGTACCCTTTGGCTTTGATGCTTTGGGAACGCAGGTGGTTATGTATTCAACCCAGGATTTTTATTAATTGATATGAAGGAAATCGACGCTGTCATACTTTGCGGAGGGTTGGGAAGCCGGTTAAAAAAGGTCGTCCATGACCGCCCTAAACCAATGGCTGAAATTCAAGGCCGTCCGTTTCTCGATATACTTATCGATCACACCGCTGCTTTCGGAATTACCCGATATATTCTCTGCACCGGATATATGGCAAATTGTATCGAACACTACTATGCCCAGACCACCGGACCACTAACCTTCTCATTTTCAAAAGAAAAAATTCCTCTTGGGACTGGCGGAGCGCTGAAAAATGCAGAGTCACTTATCAGGTCGAATCCTGTCTTGGTCTTGAATGGAGATTCATTTTGCCCGGTTGATTTGGACGGCTTTATTACCCATCATCGAGCTAAAAATGCACAGATAAGTTTGGTGGTTTCGGAAGCTAAGGACTCTTTTGATTTCGGATCTCTCTGGATGGATAAAAAGGGGAGAATAGTCGGCTTTCAAGAGAAAATAAACCATACCCAAAATTTAATCAATGCCGGAGTCTATCTCTTTGATAAAGAAATCTTTGCCCGGATTCCTCCTCATAAACGGTATTCGTTGGAACTTGATTTATTTCCGGATTTTGTAGGAAAAAAATTTTATGGATTTTTTTCAAACGAAAAAGTACTCGACATCGGTACACCTGAGCGTTATGAATTGGCGAAAAAATTGTTAGTGAGGAAATAGTCATGTCTCGGGATTTATTGATTAATGTCGTCTACGAACATTTACTGCAACATGAAGTTCATACAGTTCAGAGAGGTCTTGTTACCGTTCTCGTTACCGGGTTGCCAGTCAGTGGGGCTGATTTATATTTCTATTTTAATGCTAACAGCTTTCGGGGCAAACAACCAGGATTAAATATACTGTTCTTGTGCGAACCAATAGTTGTTTTGCCGGGACAATATGATGAAAAGATTTGGGATCATTTTGATTATATTTTTACACTTTATAATAAAGTGATCGATATGAATCCTGAAAAATTCAAAAAAGTCCTTCTTCCCAGGGTGGGATTTACTATAAACACACCGATAACAGAAAATATTGACCAGCGCAGGGGAAAATATCCTTTAGAAAATAGGAAGAATGCAATTTGCATGATTAATGGGAATAAGATATCCCGGGTGCCGGGGGAAGGATACTCTAAACGGATAGAGGCGGCACTTTGGTTTCATCTTTACTCCCATATCCCTTTTGACGTCTTCGGTAATCCCCCTTTTTCTCTTCCGAATTACAAAGGAGTTTTGCCAGCCGAGGAACGGTTTCCTACCCTGGCCAATTATAAATACGGTCTCTGTTTCGAAAACGTCATCCATCCCGAATACTCAATAGGGTATGTTGATAAAATTTTGGACTGCCTTGAATCGCGTACGATCCCGATTTATTTGGGGACCCCGGATATTAACAAGTATATTCCAGAAGAGTGTTTTATCGATTTTAGAAAATTCAAGAATTTTCGTGAATTGGATAACTTTCTACAATCGATTGATGATCGAATGTATCAAGGCTATATCGAAAATATCGACCGATGGGTTTTTCGGGGAGGACTGCGCCCTTTTTCGATGTATGGAAGTTATGACAAACTTGTGGAACTTCTTGCTGGTGTTACCGGGAATCAATTGTGTGATTTCTTTAACGACACGGAGGAATGGATACCAGGGCTAGCGTCATTCCATTTAAATCATCTTCAGATGACTGCATCGGCCGCTTCGGTTTGGACCTACCAATATCTGGCAACAGCTTGTTCACCACTGATTGATTACATAAAAAATGAACCTGAAATTTCTCCAGAAGCACGGGAACGATTAGAGCAGGTTAGGCAGTTAAAAAATGACGGGAAACTCCCAAAAGCCGCGACCGTCTTTGAGGCGGAATTATCCGAAGGGATATTTAATGGCGACCTTGTATATGAGTTTGCCCAAATTCTTATTGAAATGGGACGTTATAAAGAGTCTTTTGAACAATTGATGAGAGTGCTCATGCTTGATCCGGGTCATTCTCTGGCTCTGAATGACCTGGCCGCTTTATACATTCTAAAAAAGGATTTCAAACAGGGGGTGCAGTATCTTCATCGAGCCATTGATGCTGATAAGAATAATTATTCGGCTATTGAGAACCTTATCGATCTCCTTAGTAACCTCGGTTATAAAGATTATGTTCTTCAATTTACCCGTACCTTATTGGAACAGTCGCCTGGGGATGATCGATTAAAGGTCATTCTCCGAAAGCATAATCTTCCCACACGGTGTCAGAAACTTTTATTAAATGAGATTAAATCTCCGAATTTTTCTTTGTCCCCAGTTTTTTTAAACGAATTGTCGGAGATTTTTGAGGTTGATGCTTTTGTCGAAACAGGCACTTTTCTGGGTGGGACGACCCTTGAAGCCTCAAAGGTATTCAAATCCGTATATACGATCGAACTGAGTGAGGATCTGTTTAGGCAAGCTCAGCCCCGGTTCCTTGACAGAAAAAATATTCAGGCCTATCAGGGAGACTCGGGAGAACTCCTGCCGGATCTCCTGAAAAAGGTCAAAGGGAAAATTATCTTTTGGTTGGATGGGCATTACAGTGAAGGTCTTACCGCAAAAGCTGAAAAGAATTCACCTATTTTGGAAGAACTAAAAGCCATCAAAACAGCCGGTATTACTGATGCCATAATCCTCATAGATGATTTAAGAATGTTTCCTAATTCGTGGACCAGAGTTCCAGAAAATGACAGTCTGAACGGTTATCCGGCGATTCCTCAATTATTACAAGCCATTCAAGATATCAACCATGCTTATAATATTATGGTGCTCGGTGACATTTTATTAATCTTTCCGGTCGAATATGCCTTAACTTCGTCTCCCTTTATCCTTTCATGTACCCTGAGTCGATTATATGATGAAACCGAGGGAGAAAATGAACATATTTTAAAAGCTGAACAAACTATCGGTAAAGCAAAAGGAGAGGAACTTTTGATGATTAATAATTTGTTTTCTCTAACGACCTCTCCTGATTGCGCTGGATTGGGAGAGCATTATAAACTTTGGAAAGCCCTGAGCCTAATCGAGCATAATGATCTTGAAAATGCTTGTGAATTACTGGAAGCCCTTATTACAAATGGGTTTAACCATTGGAGAATACATTGGTATCTTGCCCAATCGGCTTTTCATTCAAAAAAAACCCAATTAGCTAAAAAAGAGCTTCAAGTGTTACTCCAAGAAAAACCGGAATTTCAAGAAGCTCAGAGTTTATCCAGGGATTTACAATTCCAATAATTTTCATTGAAATCAGGTGATAATATGATATCAAAATTGCGGGCCGCCGGACTCTGGAAAGACGGCTATCCCTTGCGGCTTCATTTGGGTTGCGGGGAAAATCACTTTGACGGCTATATTAATATAGACTATCCACCTTCCGATCATTCCGTTCAAGC
>JACRBX010000290.1 GCA_016219225.1 Deltaproteobacteria bacterium | reverse complement strand
CTGAACCCTGTAGCCTGATCACTGAACCCTTATCCCTTAACCCTGATCCCTGAACCCTGTACCCTGAAGCCTGACCACTGAACCCTGAACCCTGAACCCTGAACCCTGAACCGCCTTGGAGTTTTCATGCCCCATATCTTCATTTCCGACCTGAAACCGGGAGACAAGATCAATCAATTTTTTTTGATAAAAAGGAAAGAACGGCGTAAAACCCGTACCGGGAAAAATTATCTGGATCTTACGGTGACCGACCGGACCGGAACTCTGGCCGCCAAGATCTGGAGTGAAGCCATGGATCAGCTTGATCCCTTGTTTTCCGAGGGACAATTCGCCGGGGTGGCCGGAAAGATTGAAAGCTTTCAGGATGAGCCGCAACTGACCATCGAGCGGATCAGAGGCATCCAGAGTTGGTCTCCGGAGCAACTCGATTCGGCCTGCTTTGAACCGGACTTATTGATCCCCGCCTCCACCCTGGACATCCCCCTTCTCTGGAACAGTTTACTTTCCTGGGTCCGGGAAGAAATCCACCATCCGGGCTTACGGGAATTGACCCTTTCCTTACTTGAGACCAACCAAGAAGGTTGGAAAGAATGGCCGGCATCGAAATTATATCACCACGCCTATAAGGGAGGTCTCCTGGAACACACCTTTCGGGTCGTTCAACTGGCGCGGGAGGTCATCAAACTTTATCCTGAATTGAGTCAGGACCTGGTCCTGGCCGGAGCGGTCCTCCATGATATCGGCAAACTGAAGGAACTCGAAGGGTACCTTTCGGCTCACAATACCTATTTGGGGGAGTTGCTGGGACATCTGACCTTGAGCTGGGAAATGATCAGGACGGCAGCCCAAAATTTTTCCTGGGATAACCCCAAGCTGCTGGCCCAGTTAGAGCATATTATCCTTTCCCATCATGGCCAACTGGAATTCGGCTCTCCGGTCCTTCCCCTGACCAGGGAGGCCTTAATCGTTCATATGGTCGATGACCTGGAAGCAAAAATAACCATGATGACCGATCATATCGGACAAGATCGGGGCGAGGGGGCCTTCACCGACTGGCACAAGGTCTTAAAAAGAAGAATCCTAAAAGAATGATGGACCTGTAAAAATCACCAAGTTTGATTGGTGGAGGCCAAGATATCTTTTGAACTTGTTAATTCTGAAGCCGGTAGCTTCGATCCAGATCCTCTTTGACCTCTGCATTATCAGGGTCGATCGTTTTCAACTCTTCCAGAAAAGGCCTGGCCTGAGTGAGTTGGGTTCTCCATAAACGATCTTTCCCTTCTTTTTCCAGATAAACCTTCTTTTGGATCAAGGCCCTGGCCTTAAACCCTTCGATGAGGGTTTTGATCTTATCTTTCTGATCCTTTTCTAAAGGAAAAATTTCTATCTTTTCTTTCATGGTTTCAAAAAAAGGATTGACTGCGCTATCCCTTTGGTCTGCCGAAATCCTATTAATGAGGGATTCGAGGGTCTTCTCCTGTGCCGGAATGATGGTCTTCACCTTTTCTCTGAACGACCGATCCACCGGTGGATCGAGCAATTTTTGATAAGAAGCCTGTGAATCGGGATGCTTTTTCCATTGTTCCAGGAGACGGGCCTTCTGAATCAGTAACACCGGATCAAGAGGATCTTCGACCTTCAGAAGGCCGTCAATGGCTTTCACCGCCAGGGCGTATTCTTTTTCCTGGGTGTAGTTCTCAATTAACAGGCGGGTTATTTTTTGGTTCCTGGGAAACCTTTTTTGTAAATCTTCCAGGATGCCCCGGAGTTCCTCGGCCTTTCCTTGGGACTGAAAGAAATCAGAAATTCTGGAAATGGCCTGGAGGACATCATCATCCTCCCCTTTTTCGATCAACTCCTGATAGATCAGGTAGGCTTTCTTCCAATCCCCTGTCTCCCGATAATGATCCGCCAGTTCCAGGAGCCCCCCTTCCTGGCTCCGGCTGAATTCCCTCAAGTTTTCTTCTATTTTTTGGGCCGGCTCAGCCCCTTCTTTTTCCCGGTCATAAAGCCACCACAACCAAAAACGGATCCTCACCGAATCAGGGGCCTGCATCAAGCCCTTCCAGAGTTTTTCTTTGGCCCCGGCATAATTTTTCTGACGGATGAAAAGAATGGCCTGACCCGGAAAAACTTCATCTAAAAGAATTTTCCGCTCCTCCAATTCCTGGTAATAGTTTTCAGCTTCTTTCCAATGACCCGTTTGAAGCAAGAGGCGCCCGATTCTTCTCCGGATTTCCATATTTATTGAATTTTTTATGTGGGCGGCCCGAAGAGCGGTCAAGGCCCAGTCCGGCTTTTTCTTTTGAATATAGAAGTCAGCCCGATCTTGAAAAATCAGGTCCTGTTCCAGGGGAAATCTTTTTTCCAATGCCTCCCAACCGGCCTCAGATTCATCTCTTCGATCCAGGGCAGCCAATAAACGGGCCCAGGAACGTTGGATCTTATAACTCCCGGGATAGCTCTTTACCAAAGGCTCCAGGATCTTCCGGGCCTGGACCCACCCCCCTCCATCGATCAGGGCCATGGCTTTTTCTAAAAGGATATCCTGATCGCCAGGTTTAATGGTCAAGGCCCAATCCAGATAACTGATCCCCTTCCAGGGACGTCCCAAAAGACGTGAAACCTCTCCCAGCCTGAGCAAAACGTTTCCGGGATCTTCCCCTAAGGTCAGCACTTTTTGGAAGGCCTTTTGGGCCTGGACATAGTCGCCCTGATCCAGGGCATTGTAACCGGCTAAAATCCGGATAGCCGCGTTATTCGGTTGGATCAAGACCAGGGCCTCCAATTGCCGGGCCGCCAGACCGAATTCTTTTTGACGATAAAGACCGGTGGCCAATTTAAAACGGACCTCCCAAAGGTCGGGCTGCTTTTCCAGCATCTGTTGGTAAATTTCAAAGGCTTCTGAAAAACGTTGGATTTCAAACAGGAGATCGGCCAATTCAACTTGAAGATTGGGATCCATTCTTTTCAAGAGGATAGAACGATAAAAAGGCAAGGCCTTTTCTTTTTCTCCCGAAAAGTTATAGGCCCGGGCCAGGCTTAATTGGGCAAACAAATTTTCCGGTTCCAGGGACAGGGCCTTTTGAAAAGGAAGCACGGCCTGGCTGTAATTCCTGTTCTGAAGGTACAACTCCCCTATTTTTTCATAGAGTTGATATTCATCCGGGAAATGTCTTACCAGATTTTCAAATTCCGCCAGGGCCTCTTTATTCTTTCCGGAAGAATAATAGGCTTCCGCCACCTCCCGTTGAAGATCAAGATTATTGGGTTCGATCTTTTTAAGTCTTTCATAAATTTCCATGGCTGCGGAATGATTTCCGGTATTAAATAAGGCCCGGGCTTTTTCCAGGAGGGCACTGCTTTGGTCCGGCTTTTTCTTTAAGTAAGTATTTAAATAAGTCAGGGACTGATCATAATGCTTCCCAGCCGATAATACTTGAGCCAATGACAATTGGGTCTCCAGGTCAGCCGGGTCCTGCCGGTTAAGTTCCTGAAGGTAGGGAAGGGCCTCCTTGTTCCTATGGGCCGAAAACAAGGCCTGGGTCAGCTTCTTTTTCAGGCCCAGTTGCTTCGGAAACTGTTTGACCAGGCCTTCCAGAATGAGAATGGATTCATCCAGCCGTCGAGTAGCCCCCAAAACCTCGGCCAGATGGGTCCGGGCCTCAACGTTTTGCGGGTCCCGAATAAGCACCTGACGCCATTCAATCAGGGCCTTTTCCGATTCGTTTATCTGGTAATAGTTGGCGGCTAAGGATAAACGGATCGCCAGGTTATCCGGTTCTTTCTGCAAAAGCCGTTGATACCGCTCAATGGCCCGGCGATATTCCTTTTTCTGAGAAAGAAGATCGGCCAGTTCCCTCTGGACTTTTTGGTTCAATGGTTGATGTTCCGCCAGTATTTCCAACTCGGAAATGGCCTCTCCCCATCTCTCAAGGGTAACCAGGACCTGAGACAGTTCCTGCCGGGCCTCATCCAAATTCGGCTTCAAGGACAGAGCCTGGCGAAAATCCTGCACGGCTTCCGGGTATCTTTTCAGGAGGACTGATTCCCGGGCCTTTTCCCAATGGATCTTCCAAAGAGGAATAGTGAAAGCCCCCTCGCCAGGGACTTGTTTGATCTTGGTCTCTATGGCCGGCATTTCTTTGGTCTTTTTTTTGTTTTCGAAGGTACCCCATGAATCTTCGGGTCCTACCCAGACCAACAGGCTCCAAACGAGCCAAGCCGCCGATATCTTAGATAGTGCGGTTTTTTTCATATATCCTTGCGGTTCAGTTTATTATAAAGGCTGGAAAGACTGATACCCAACAGACGGGCGGCTGCTTTTTTGTCGCCCTTGGTCTTTATCAGGGTCTTCTTCAGAACCGATTGCTCGATCTCATCCAGAGAAATGCCTATGGGAACCACCAAATAACTTCCGGCAGCAGGAGAACCGGTCAGCCGGGCCGGGAGATCGGAAAGTTCAACGGTCGAGGTCTGGCAAAGAGAAACGGCCCTTTCAATAATATTTTCCAGTTCCCGGACATTGCCCGGCCAAGGATAATTACTTAAGACCTGGCTGACATCCGGGGAAAAACCCAAGATGTTTTTAGTATTCAACTCCGAATACTTGTTTAAAAAATAGCCGGCCAGCAGGGGGATATCCTCCACCCTTTCCCGGAGTGGAGGAATCTCAATAGTAATCACATTTAAACGATAAAAAAGATCCTGCCGGAAACGGCCCTCTTTGACCTCTTTTTCCAGATCCCGATTGGTGGCGGCAATGATGCGCACATCCACCTGGATGGTCCGACTGCTTCCTACCCGTTCAAAGCATCCGTCCTGGAGAACGCGGAGGAGTTTAACCTGCATGCCAAGACTCATCTCTCCGATCTCATCCAGGAAGAGGGTCCCGCCATTGGCCATTTCAAAACGGCCGATCCTTTGCTGATGGGCACCGGTAAAAGACCCCTTCTCATGACCGAACAATTCGGATTCCAGAAGGGTCTCGGTCAAGGCCCCGCAGTTGATTTTAACTATAGGGCCTTCCCCCCTGGAACTGGCGAAATGAATGGCTTCGGCGATGATTTCCTTTCCGGTCCCGCTTTCACCGGACAAGAGGATAGTGCTCCGGGTAGGGGCCACCTTGGAAACCAGATCCATCATCTGGGCAAAGGCCGGACTGGTCCCGACAATTTTTGAAAAGGAAGCTTTTTCCCGCAAGGCCTGGCGCAGACGCCTGTTTTCCGTAAGCAGGGTTTGGGCTTCCAGGGCCTTGGTAATGGCTTTTTTGATCTCGTTCAAACGAAAAGGCTTGGTGATAAAATCATAAATGCCGCTTTTAATGGCGCTCACGGCCACTTCTATGGTGGCCTGGGCGGAAATCATAATCGAGACGACTTCCGGACGCAGGGCCTTTAAGGTTTGGAAAAAATCCAATCCGTTCATCCCCGGCATCATTAAATCGATCACCGTTAATTCCACTTCCTGCCCGCGGATTTTTTCCAGGGCCTCTTTCCCGGAATGGGCTTCAAAAACCTGGTGACCGTCTTTACTTAAAGCAGCCGTCAGCGATTGGCAGGTATTCAGGTCGTCGTCGACGATTAATATTCGAGCCATAATTTACCGACGTGGGAATCACGGGTTTTTACAGAGTCATCACCCGTAACAGTGTCACCATTACAGCGGAAACGTACAAACAAACCGTGCCCCCTCCCCGGCCCTTCCCTCTTCTTGCAGGTCCCCCCCATGGGCCAGGACAATAGTCTTGCAGATATACAAGCCCAATCCGGAATGGGTTCCGGTTAAATCCCCCTTTTCCGGTTTAGAAATAAATTTTGCGAAGAGATTGGGCTTTTGTTCTAAAGCGATCCCCGGACCGCTATCAGCCACCTCCAGGAAGATCATTCTCTTCCCATCCTTTTCCCGGAGGCCGGTCTTTATTTTAACCCATCCGCCCGGGGGGGTCCAATGGATGGCGTTAATCAAAAGATTATAGATCACCCGTTCCAGATAAAACTCATCGGCCTCTAAGGTCGATAAATTTTGATCAAGATCCTTCAACACCCGGACACCCTTCCGTTCAGCCGGCACCTCACATTGGGAAGCAACATAGACTACCGAGGCGTTCAGATCCACCGGTTCAAGTTTCAGAGTAAAAGGGCCTTTTTCAATCTTGGAGATGGTCAGGACATTGTACAGGTGCCCTAATAAGGTTTCTATACTTTCCCCCATCCCGGAAAGCCGTTGTTTTACCTCCGGCTGGAGATTATCTTCCAACAAGGTCTCTATCATCAGACTAACCCCGGCTATGGGCGCCTTGACATCATGGACCATCATGGAAAGGAAATCCACATTGGCCAGTATTTTTTCCTTTTCCTCCTTAAGAATTCGATCCCTTTCATTCAAACTCTGGGCCATTTGGTTAAAAGAACGGGCCAAAACACCCAGTTCGTCTTTGCTGATTTCCGGAATCGCTTCCGTCAGATCACCTGAGGTAACCTTTTCGGTCCCGGCTGAAAGAAGGGCGATTTGCCGTCTCATTTTAGAGGTCAATAAAATCATCAAAAGGATTCCTAATAGACCCCCTCCCCCCCCAACGCCCAGGATAATCCGGCGCAGGGAATTAACCGTCTGATTCAGTTCTGCCCGGGAAAGACCAATAACCAAAAACCCAAGGATATTTCCTTCCCGATCTCTTAAAGGCAAGGATTTCATGGTATAGGATTTTTCTTCAACTACAACCGGCAGGGGTTGGCCCATTAAGGCTCTGATGTCTTGAAGCACATCCTCCGAAAATTCCAACTCTTCCCCTTCTCCCGCTTTTTGGGTGAAGGTACTGGCCAGGACCTTCCCTTCTCTTACGATGGCCATAAACGAATCCACGTCCTTAGCCAATTCTTCCAGGAAGATATTGTCGATCAAAACCCCGGTAAAAACCTGACCGGATACGGATTCTTCATTAAAAATGGGGGCACTGCCACTGATAAAAATCCCATGTTCCCATTTACTGAGCCGGACCCGATAATTTCCGAGAATCGCCTTTTTAATGAGCCCGCTTCCTCCCAATCCCAAGCGACGAAACCGGTTTGACTGGAGCCGGATCAATTCCTTCCCTTTTTGTCCGAGAACAAATAAAACATCCAGGTCGGATTCTCTAAAAACCGAAAGAACCAAGGCCCGGATGTTTCGTTGATCTTCTTTGACAACCAAGGTCCCCATCCGTCCGAAATTGGCAATAGCCAGGGCCAATACCCGAATCTGGTCCTTTTGTTTTTCCAGACTGAAGAAAACCTTCTGGGTCAGGGTATCTAATTTCTTTTGATGCCGTCTGTGGACTTGTTGGGTGATAATGGATTGGGTCACCACCAAAACGGCTGACAGGGCCAGACACAGAGAAAACAGATAAATAAGAATCAGTTTAAAACCGACTTTATTATGTTGAAAGGCCATCGAATTCCAATATGGTGCACAAAAACATCTCTAATTTCACAGATCCTCCCCCAGGTCAGAAGGGCCTCCTCCCATTCCCTGGTCTGCTTCGGACATGGCTTCATCCACCATTTGATCAAAATCCTCGCCTCCCATCTCTTCACCCATTTCCTTACCCATCTTTTTCATCCATCGGGCCACACTTTTGGGATCATTCTCATCCAGACCCCCAAGCTTGGAAGGATCGGCCAGGCTTTCCATCCGGGCTTCTTCGGATTTGACGACATTCACCCGGGAAACGATCCGGTTCAACCGCGGGCCGCCGCATTTTTTACAGCGGAGCGCGGGAACCTCTTTTTCCAAATTCATGATTAGGAATGAGGACTTTTTATGACAATCCTGACATTCATATTCATAAATCGGCATAGGGCTGACCTCCTGTCAACATTTTTGGCTTCTCTCTATCTCTTTTAACAGCTTCTTGATCCGATCCACACTCCAATCGACCGGACAACGGAGCCTCTGACCAGCCTTGTTTTCAAAAAGGACATGTCCTTTTTTTTGTCCGAATTCAAAAAGGGATTTGGTAATTTCCACATCCTTCTGACAGTAATGGGTCAATGGTTCCCAGCAGCCTTCCCTGAACCATTGAACCGCCTGGAGACCATTCCCGCTTTTTTGAACTCCCAGCGTCTTGTGGGCCAGGTGATCCAGGCTCAATCGAAACCCCAAGCAGGAAAATACATCCTCCAACAGATCAAGGGTCGGCAGAGAATCGAAATTAAAGGAAGAATACCCTCTTAAGACGCCATAGTCAAAACTTTTAATATTAAAGCCCACCAGGAGATCGAACTGTTTCAAGTGGGCCAACAAAGGGATTATATCTTTTTCCCGGTAGGGATGAAAACAATCATCCTGACTATCGTAAACGACTCCTACGGACACCCGCATCAGGTGCTTATTTCCCCACCCCCCGACCTCCTCGGCCAGACGCTGGGTTTCCAGATCAAAAAAGCCGATCCGTGTTTTCCTGATAACGGTTTTTCGGAATGCCAGGTCTTTGGCCATTTCCCCAATTGGAAGGGGGTGTCCCTGGGAAATCTTCAGCGGGATCTTCCCCAGGAGCAATTGACTGAGATATAAAGCCCCCTGTTTATCCAACGGTTTATTCCCTGAGCCGCACTGCGGCGAGTGGATACAGGAAGGACAGCCTTGTTCACAAGGACACTCGGAAATCAAATGGAGGGTCTTTTCCAGAAGACCTTCAATAATTTCAAAGCCCCTTTTGGCCAACCCCACCCCCCCGGGATAGCCGTCATAGATAAAAATGGCCCCTTTCCCCACCTGGGGATGATGGGGGTAACAGATGCCGCCAATATCCCCCCGGTCGCAAAGGGCATACAAAGGGAAGATGCTGATGGCCCCGTGTTCCAGGGCATGAAGGCCGCCCATCACATGAAAGCCCTGATCCTTCAACTGATTCTGAACGACTTCTTCGATCTCGATCCACAACCCCTCGGTCTCAAAGGTCTGGGGGGGGAGTTCCAAGGGATAGACCCCCAGGAGTTCCTGCCCATGAATGGCCCGTTTCTCATAACCGGTGAAGGTCTCTGTAACCAGAACCTTTCCAAAATTGACCAGGAAGTTTCCTACCGGCCGGACCCGCTCCTTTTGGATAATTTCGGTTTCCTTCTGGGCCACGATACGGGTGTAATAATTGACCTCCTTCCGGGTGACATAAACGTTCCGGTCAGCAATATCCAATTGTTCAACCTGATACGATTCGGCCCTATGGAGGTAGACGGCCCCGGGATGGCACTCCCGAAAGGCCCTCAGACCGTCCAGGGTCCCGACGACCTCACCCTTTTTCCCGGTTAATATCGTAAAGGCTTCACCGACCGACCGGATATTGACCTCCCGGTGAGGGTGCTTCTTGGCCGACACCCATTCCTCCCCGGCGGCAGTCAATAATAAACGGCCTTCTTTTTCCAGATCCCGGACCTCCTGCGGGTAAAGGGACGGCTTATAAAAAAGGTCTTCTTGAGAAAGGGGGATTTCCGCTGCGGCACAGGTCAGATGGGCCTTGAGGATGGGGCTGTTATCCGGATCGACCACTGCGGTTTCAAAACTGCGGTCAAAAAAATCTTCCGGATGGCGGATAAAATATTGATCCAGGGCATCCGGCTGGGCGATCAAAACGATGGCTGATTCCCGCTGACTCCGCCCGACCCTTCCCCCCCGCTGCCAGGTATTGATTACACTGCCGGGATAACCGACCAGTAAACAGACATCCAGACTGCCGATATCGATGCCCATTTCCAGGGCACTGGTGGAAATGACCCCCAGTAATTCGCCTGATGCCAGTCTTTGCTCGATTATCCGCCGTTCCCCAGGCAAAAATCCGGCCCGGTAAGAGCTGATCTTTCCTTTATACCCCGGGGCCATTTGTTCCACCCACATATGGATCAATTCGGTTACCCGTCGGCCCTGCGTAAAAAGGATGGTCTTTTTCCCTTTGGAAAGACAATAGGTAAAGAGCCGGGCACCCACAACCGCCGGGCTGATATCCGGGTTCAGGAAAAGAAAATGTTTGGCCGGGGAGGGGAAGCCGGACTCCTGGACCACTTGAAAAGAAAGGCCGGTGAGAGACTCTGAAAAAAGTCCGGGATCGGCAATGGTCGCCGAACAAAGGATAAACTGGGGAGCACTTTGGTAGAGATGACAAATTCGCCGCAACCTCCGGATAACCTGCACCAGGTGACTTCCCAATATCCCTTTGTAGACATGGGCTTCGTCCAGGACCACTAATTTCAGATTTTGGAAAAATTCCTTCCATTGCTCGTGATAAGAGAGGATCCCCATATGAAGCATGTCAGGATTAGAGATCAAAATAGGGGGAGGGGCCTGTCGAATCTTTTTTCTTTGAGAAACCGGGGTGTCCCCATCATAAATCGCCGAAAGGGTTTTCCCGGTAAAAGGAAGCCCTGGGGCCCATTCTTCCAGAATCTTCCGTTGATCCTGTTCCAGGGCTTTGATCGGAAACAGGAGCAGGGCCTTGGCGGCAGGATCCTGGATCAGGTTGAACAAACTGGACAAAACATAGATTAAGGACTTACCGCTGGCTGTGGGTGTGGAGATAATGACCTGCTCCCCATTCCGGATCCTCTCCAGAGCCTCGACCTGGTGCGAATACAACCGGGGAATCCCTTTTTCGGACAGGGCATTCCGGATCAATTCCGGAAAGGGGGCGGCCGGCCGGCCCCAGCGCGAAGGTTGGGCCGGTATTCTTTGATGATAACAGATCATCTCCCCCAAAGGTGTTTTTTTAAGTTGTCTAAGGAACGATTCCACAGTCTTCTTGCTGAAAAATGAAAATAGGAAAGAGGATGAGGTTACCACCTGATGATTCTGGTTTCAATCAAAAAAGATTATATAATGGCCTTAAAAAATGTCAAGTCCGGGCTGGACGGAACAAACAAGGCAAACGGAATCGATTGACAGATCAAGAAATATGACTATAATTAAATAAATTAGGACGCTGATTTTCGCCGATACCCGCAGATAACTATTCTTTATATTCAAAATCTTGACAATCTGCACGATCGGCCCTCAGCCGATCCGAGTCGATCTGCGTCCAAAAAGGAAATTCCTATACCATTAAATTATCATGTCCATTTGGACACCACGAAGCATGAAAATAGATTCAAAAAAAGCTCAAAGCTGAAAGATCAAAGCGAAAACCCTGGAGAGGTTCAAGGCTTTTCTTGAAACTTGCATCTTGCAACTTGCAACTTTTTTTCGAATTGAAATCTGAGGAATGTTTATGCCCGAAAAAGATTATTATAAAACCCTTGGTGTGGACAAGAAGGCTTCCGATGCTGAAATAAAAAAGGTTTATCGGAAGCTGGCCATGAAGTACCATCCGGACAGGAATAAAGGGGACAAAAAGGCGGAAGAAAAGTTTAAAGAACTGAGTGAAGCCTACGCGGTATTGAGCGACAAGGAAAAGAGAAAACAATACGACACGGTTGGGTCCGCTGGATTT
>JACRBX010000289.1 GCA_016219225.1 Deltaproteobacteria bacterium | reverse complement strand
TTTATAGAGGATGGCCCCGATGATGCGATGATCTTTCCCGCTTAAGTCATCCTCCAACTGCTCCATCATGGCCTCTTTCAGTTGATCCTTGGAAATAAATCCTTTTTGTACGGCGATGGTTCCGAAACGATGACAAAGATCGGCCACCTCTTTCTCCTTTGGTGATTGCATGACGATCCCACCTCCTCCAAAAAATTAAAATCAATAAATATCAAAGACGACCAGTTTGACGGGAACGGTGCCGTTCAAAAACGGCGCCTGCTTTTGAGGTTTCAATCCGATTTCCCTCAAAGGCGATGACGCGGGTGCCAGAATCCCGCAACGCCAACCTTTAAAATGATTTTTGAGGTGGTCACCGATGGCTCTCAAAAATTCCCCGCTCACATCTTTTTCCGTCATTCTGAGGCCATAAGGGATATTGGCGATCAGGAGTCCGCTCTCAGCCGGCTTCTTGGTTTTGAAAAAGTCTTTGGTCTCAAACCGAACAACGGTTTCCAACTGAGCCTTGGTCACCGTTTTTTTGGCGATCTCAACAAATTGAGGCTCTATATCCGAAGCAAATATTCCCCATTGGGCAGGGCGCTCGTCCGCACGGGCCTGGTCCTGAATGGTCTGCCAAAGCCTTTCATCAAAGTCATAAAGGTATTCAAAACCGAACCCGCCTTTTTTACGGTGCATCAGAGGAGCCCGATTAATGGCAATTTGCGCGGCTTCAACCACGATCGTGCCACTGCCGCACATGGGATCGAAGAAATTCGTGGTCCCGTCATATTCACAGACCGCCAGCAAGGCCGCGGCCAGTGTTTCATTCAGAGGAGCCGGATGGCCGTCAACGCGGAAGCCCCGTTTGTGAAGACTCTCACTGGAAGTATCGACACTGACCAGTAGACGGTTGTTATGGAAGAAACCGGTGATTCCGATGGCGGCGCCCCGGGAACTTTGATTGGGTAGGGTTTTCAGGTGATGTTGAAAACAATCGTTGATGGCCTCGCGCAATTTACTGCCGATCAAATGATTGGGAATCTTGCTTCCGTCGTTGGAGGCGACCACATGGATGCTGACCGCCTGCCTGTCGGAAAAAAGCTGGTCAAATCGAATTTTCCTGGCCTTGTC
This sequence comes from Deltaproteobacteria bacterium, assembly GCA_016219225.1. Taxonomy (NCBI): domain Bacteria; kingdom Pseudomonadati; phylum Myxococcota; class Myxococcia; species Deltaproteobacteria bacterium. The sequence goes on along the minus strand of JACRBX010000289.1, from coordinate 7,141 downwards.
GAAGATGATGGTCGGGGACTGGGCTGGGATTTCTTTTAAAACCCGGCAAATTCGATTCGCCAGGCGTAAGTGCAAGTGGGCTTTGTAAGCGACTTCCTTCGAAGCGCGAAAGTACACGACCCGATAAGAAGCCCGCACCTGGGTTCCGCCGATAACAGCGATTTCCTTTGCCAAAAGGCCCGTTATTTCATCGGGGCAAGTCGCGTAAAGCTGATCGTCCAAAAAAATTCCTAACCAAAAATATTAGGGATAAATCTTCCCCTGCCGGGTCTACCAATCGATAGGAAAATAGTCTTTGAGAAATTTACCGGACCAGTGTTTACCGGTTAATATCCCGTCAAAGAAGGGATCACAGATCCTGGCCGCTCCATCCACAATGTCTAACGGGGGCTGGAAATCATGCACTTCCTGTTTAACTCTGGAAAGTTCCACAGGATCTTCATCGGTTACCCATCCGGTATCCACCGCATTCATATAAATCCCATCCCGGGCTAAATCTTCTGCGGCTGTATGGGTCATCATATTCAAGGCCGCTTTAGCCATGTTGGTATGGGGATGTCTGTCATCCTTCTTGAATCTGAAAAATTTACCTTCCATGGCCGTCACATTGACAATATGCTTTTGCCCGCTATATTCGCGCCGCATCAGAGGGATTAATCGATTGCATAACACAAAGGGCGCCACAGCATTCACCAGTTGAACTTCAAGCATCTCGGCGGTTTGTATTTCTCCCAGACGTAAACGCCAACTGTTGGTCCGGCGCAGATCCACCTGTTGAAGGTCGGCATCCAACTTTCCTTTTGGGAATATTTCCTCAGAAACCAGAGAATGATCATGGCGATAAGGAATCTGTGAGAGTCGGGCGGATTCACGCAAACCAATTCCAGGGCACTGATCATGCCAGGTTACAGGAAGGGCAGATTCGTGCTCTTGGATATTATGACATAAAGACTTGAGTTGCTTTTTACACCCCTCATGGTCTCCAAGCAGTTTCCGGACCTCTCCGGGCATTGCCTGGTTCCCGTTTATTTCATTTTCAATGAGATGGGCATAAAACCCGGGAGGTCGTCTCACCGTCTGGGCCGCATTATTGATCAATAAGTCGAGCCGCCCATACCTTTGTTCCACAAAATCTGTAAAAATTTCAACACTGGGAATATGTCTCAGATCCAGACCATGAATCTGCAGGCGCTCTCCCCAATCGGCAAATCCCTCTTCCTTGGAATATCGGGTGGCGGCATCAACAGGAAATCGGGTGGTCGCAATCACCGTGGCACCGGCCTGCAACATCATCAGGGTCGCCTGATACCCGATTTTCACCCGTGCGCCGGTTATCAGAGCCAACTGACCCTGAAGAGAGGCAGTCTGAAAACGCTTTCGATAATTCAGGTCGCCGCATTTTTTACATAAGCTATCATAAAAAAAGTGTAGATGGGTGAACTCATTTTTACAGACATAGCAGTTTCGGGGTGAACTTATTTCTTCGCCGTTAGGTTCACCTTCTGGCGGATTAAACTCAACCTCTCTCGGTGCGGTAAAGGTTGTATCAAGCCGGGCCATACGGATCCCGGTTGTATTTCTGGCCCGTCGGTCTTTTTCGAGCGCGGCCAGACTGTACGTTTTATTGGCCGCCTTATTTCTTTTTTTTATTTCCGCCCTATCGGGACGGGATATTTGCCCGGTCCATTTCAGAAGGTCAATTCTTTGTTCCTCCGGAAGATTGGCGAGTCGGTCCGTGTTGTTTGCAAGGATTTTAAGCACTGAAATACATTTATCAATTTCTTCGGAAGACTGTTTCATCTCAATTCAATTTTTTCGCTCCTTCATTAAAATTGCGTAATAGTTCAAAATCAGGGTAAGTATAGCAAAAAGAATATTTTTAGTCGAAGGTTATCCTTAAAGATTTAGAAAGGAGGGGGGTTTGTTGTGGCCAGAAGCCCCTCTTCGATGCGATCCAACACTTTCTGCTTCTCTTCCGGAAATTTATACCCTTCATAACTGTGGGTAAAAAGCAAGTGACCCCGCCGGTCGGTCCAGTAGTTGCCGGCATGATCGAAACAGACCCGCGAGGTGACGTTCAGTTCTTCCATCATGCGTTTGAGTTCGAGCATCTGCTCCTGGGGCGTGAGCATTTGGAATTCTCCGGCTTCAGCCGCTTCATACAGGGGGGTTCCCGGGGCGGGATAAAAGGGTCGGGAGCGGATATAATGGGGGTTGATGGCGCTTAATACCCGGGCCGTGTGAACGGCATGGTTTTCCCATCCGGCCCGCCCGCCCAGCCCGGGCATCCAGTACTCGGAAAGCTGAAAACCGGCCTCCATGGCCTGGCGGCCCCCTTTGATTTGGCCCTCGGAGGTCACCCCCTTTTTAACCATTAGCAGCAACTCATCATCACCGGTTTCCAATCCCACATGCAGCCGGTCAAGGCCGGCCTGGCGAATGGCCATCAGTTCTTTCGGTTTTTTTTGGGCCAGAGTTCTGGAACGGGCGTAGGAGGTCACCCGGATAATGGAGGGGAAGACGGTTCTCAAGTGACGCAGCAGCTCAACCAAATGGTCAGTGGGCATAATCAAACTATTGGCATCCTGCACAAAGGCGGTTTTGGCCCCTGAAAGCAGCCAGTGATAGACCATGGCAAATCCCTGATGATAGTTTAGCTCCGGATGACGGTTGATGAGCGACCCGACCGCTTCAGAGGCGATGACGCCGCCGACCCGGCCGCCTGGGTTCAAATCCCGGCACAGGGCGGCAATGGCCTCGATATCCTGCCGGATCTCGGCAACCGAACGAAGCTCAAATTTTTCCGTCTTATACATGGAGCAAAATCCACAACGGTTCCAAGGGCAGTTGCGGGTGAATCGAACCAACAACGAAGAGCTTCCCCCTTCGCTGGGCGGCCGGTAGACGCCGGTTTCAAAGTTGTATTTTTCAGCAGCTTGTGATGACATCTTTATTCCTTTCTAAAACGCGCCATTATCCCCAAAGGGCTTCGCGAAGTCCGGAGGTCCGTTCAATCCGCCGGGAGATGGCCCGGTGAAAGATTTCTTCCTTTCCCCAGACTTCCACCTGTTCCCTGGCCCGGGTAATGGCAGTATAAATCAATTCGCGGGTCAGAACCGGAACATCCCGGTCAGGCATCAGGAACAGCACCCGGTCAAATTCAGATCCTTGGCTTTTATGGACCGTCATGGCATAGACTGTTTCATGCTCGGGAAGCCTAAGAGGTGGAAATTTCCGGAGCCCACCCTCCGGGGCCTGGAAAAAGACCCGTAATCCATTCTCTGCCTCGGGATCAGATAGGGTTATTCCCACATCCCCGTTAAATAACCTCAGGTGGTAGTCATTCTTGGTGATCAGGATGGGCCGCCCAGGGTACCATCGTTTGTCTGACTGGATGAGGTCTTCCCTTTGAAGGGTCTGTTCCGCCAGAAGGTTCAGGGCCTGGACCCCGTAAGGACCATTTCGGATGGCACATAAGATGCGCAACCGGTTAAAAGAATCAAAGGCCTTTGCCGGATCAACCTCCTTTAAATAAGCGGAGAAACCCTCGATGATCCGGTCCTTCAATCCTGAAAGCAAGGTTTCCGGCCGGGGCAGTTCCTTCCAATGAATATCCGGATGGGAACCGCTTTTCAGCAATTCCATGGCCCGGAGACTTTTCCCTTCATTAACCGCGCGGCTGACGGCACTGATGCCGCTGTCAACCCCAAAACGGTAACTTTTCCTAAGCTCTATGATGGAATCCTGAATTCCCGGATGATCCCTTTCTTCCGCATCCCGTAACACCTGTTCACCGGTGATCTTTTTAAGTTGATTGCAAAACAATGAGGAATAGCCATGGGCATGACCGGTATCGCAGATATCACCCAACACGGCTCCGGCCTCAACGGAAGCCAACTGATCCTTATCCCCCAGAAGAATCAGCCGGGCCATAGGGGAAATGGCCTGGGCCAGCTTGGATAGAAGGGCCAGGTCAACCATGGAGGCTTCATCAACGATGACGACATCAGCGGTCAGCAGATTCTCCGCATTATAACGGAAATAAGGGGAATCGGGAACCCTTTTCAGGAGCCGGTGAATGGTGGAGGCCTCCTCGGGGAATAATCCCTTCATTTTTTCCGAACCATTCAGCTTTTCCCTGGCCTGCTTAATCGCTTCCTGCAGTCGGGCGGCCGCTTTACCGGTCGGTGCAGCCAGGACGATCTGCTTCTTTTCTCCTCCCGGCTGCTCCAGCAAAAGGGCCAGTATCTTGGCCACGGTAAAGGTTTTTCCGGTGCCGGGTCCTCCGGAGATCACGCAAAACCTCTTTAGGACAGAGGTAACCGCAGCCACCTTCTGCCAATCGGTATCTCCCGGACCCTGGTCCGGGAAAAGCCGATTAAGGCCCTCTTTTAAAATCTGTTGGTCAACCTCCCCCTCAATCCCCTCAATGCGCATCTTCAAAATTTCAGCCAGCTTCCTCTCATAATTCCAATAGCGGTAGAGGTACAACCTGGATCCATCCAGAATGAGGGGCCGGTAATCCCCGGGTTTCCCAACTACCGGAACCCCTTTCAGTATCTTGAGCCATTCTTTAAGATTCGGGCAGACCCCGTCTCCTTTCCCATCGTCGGACAGCGGCTTTCCAGCCAACGACGCCAGGTCGCAGCAAATATTTCCCTTCCCCTGATAAAAGCTGACCAGGGCGGCCGCCAGGAATAGCTCAGGGATATCTTCCCCGGAAAGTCCCATCATAAAGCGTCCGAACCGGCTGTCCAATTCAGACAGGATTCCCTGTTGGCTTAAGCGGTTAATCATATCATTGAGTTGCGCCATCTTCCTGCCCGATCACTTTGGTTTGACCGAAGTTTCGTCAATCAGTTCCCGGCTGAGTGCCTCCATCAATTCTTTTCTGGGCAGGTCCTGGAAAATTCCAAATCCGGCCCCCTTTTCCGGATCTATTCCCCGCAGAAAAATATAAAAAACCCCGCCGAAATGTCTTTCATAGGCATAATCCGGAAGCCGGTTCATCAAATACCGGTTCAGGGCCAGGGCATAAAGATGGTATTGGAGGATATAAAAATTTTTTCGCATCTCCATTATCAAGGCCGGCTGCCCATAATCCTCAACCCGGCTGCCCAGGAAATTGGATTTCCAGTCCACCAAAAAGAAACGGCCTTCAAATTGAAAAACCAGGTCGATGAATCCCTTCATAAACCCCTGGGTGGGTGAAAAATTCAGATTCTCCATCCTCCGGGGAAAATCATCGCCGATCTCAGGTCCGGCCTGTTCGGCAAAAATCCGGGAGAGCCTTTTGGGGGTAATGGGATTCAAGGGAAAGTAGAATTCCAGTTCGCTTAACCGATCTTCCATCCGGATGTCCGACAATTTCAAGACCGGATCATTCTGCTGAAGGGAAACGCTAAGAACCCGGGTAACCAGGTCATAGAGGGCTTCCTCCCAATGCCCTTCAAAGCCGTACTCTCTAAGTTTTCCGGCCACAATTTCTTTTAAGGCGCCCTGATCCCCGTCGGCGAAATCGATCCGTTCAAAAATATCATGTAAAAGGATACCTGATTTAGCCCCCTTAGGAAAAGCAAAGATGCCTGAAGGCTCTTTTCCCGGGAGGGCTTCCTGGGTAAAGATTCCCTGATCATAATCCGGGAGGTCAATGGCCTCATAGTCGGAAGTTTCAGTCCCTCTCGTAAAACCGGACAAGAGAGAAGAAAAACTGGCCACCTGCCAGTCGCGTCTTACCAGACCAGAGAAGGGTTTAAAAAACAGTTCTTCCCTGGTCTCGGGTGCAGGCACCTGTTCCTGGCCATGGGCCAGCGGCAGGTCAGAAAACTGGATCGACCCCTTGGATTTCCGGGTCAGGACAGCGAGGTCCTGACGGATATCGGCATCCGTCAATTTTTTAAAATTTTCCCCGGTAGCCTCAACAATATTTTCCAGGTTGTCATGGGGCGGATGGAGCAGAAAGGCCAGGGCCGAGGTTTCTGCTTTGTTGAAACGCCCCCAGGCCAGATAACAGCGGTTTTTTGCCCTGGTCAGGGCTACGTAGAGGAGCCTCAGGTTTTCGGCCAGGATCTCTTTTTCGGCGGTCATCCGATTGGGATTGTCTTCCGGATCCAGGACCAACTTGAGCCTCGATTCATCCTGGTCATCATGAAAAAGGAATTCTTCATTCTTCCCTATGCGGGAACCACCCCAGTTAAAGGGGCAAAAAACAACCGGATACTCAAGCCCTTTACTTTTATGGATGGTAACAATCCTGACGGCCTCGGCATCGCTTTCCAGGCGCAGTTGATGCTCTTCCAGGCGCGGGGAATCCGGGTCCATCTGTTGCCTGAGCCATTTCAGGATACCGGTCATCCCCAGTTTTCTTTCAGTCGATTCCTGATGAAGTACTTCCGAAAGGTGAAGCACATTGGTAAGCCGTCTTTCGCCATCCGGAAAGGAGAGCAGACGGGTCCGGACCTTTTCCCTCAACAGGAAATAACGGAACATCCGGATAAAATCATATTTTTCCCACAAATCATAGTACTCCCGAAACCGGACCAGCCACCTCTCCCATCCGGTCTCGTCCTGCATCAACCGATCCAGATCCTCCCCGCTGACTCCAAGCAGATCCGTCGTCATGGCCGCTTTAAGCGGTTGCTCCTGATTCGGCTCGGCAACAGCCGAAAGGATCCGGTGAATCGCTACGGCTTCCCGGGTATCGAAAATATTCCCCAGACTGTAGAGGACACTTGGAATCCTGAGGTCTCCCAAGGCTTCCTGCACGAGACGGGCCTCATTATTGGTCCGGACCAGAACCGCCATATCGGGTTCCCGCAGGGGCTTATTACCGATCAGGGCCTGGCCGGCCTGGCCGAGGCCAAGGAGTCTGGAGATCTCGCCGGCGACGGCCCTGGTTATCCGTTCCCGGGCCAAAAGGGCGGTCAGGGGCTTCCCGGACTCTCCCGCCTTTCCAGCATCGACAAACCAGAGCTGAAATGGCGGCTCGGGTTGTTGATTGATTTTCAGGAATTCCTGATTGGGGTGTTCTTTGGGGGTAGCTTTTACAAAAGGGATGTCCTCAAAAAGAAAGGGGTTCCTGTTACTTAAAAACAGGGTATTGACGGCCTGGATCAAAGAGGGTTCCGAGCGCCAGTTTTCC
>JACRBX010000288.1 GCA_016219225.1 Deltaproteobacteria bacterium | reverse complement strand
TTCCTCGGAGGAGATTGCCTACATCCTCAATCATTCCGAATCCAGGGTATTTTTTGTCGAAGATGAAGAACAGATCGACAAGGTGCTTCTGGCCAGGGCCCAGCTCCCCCTTTTAGAGAAGGTGATCGTCTATGATATGGAGGGGCTCCGCAATCTCAAGGACCCCATGGTTATGAGTTTTGAGGATTTCCTGGTCCTGGGGGAAGCAGAATGCCGGAAAAACCCGGAGCGGTTCGATCAACTTTGGCCCCAGGTGCAGCCGGAAGATACGGCTTTAATCGTCTATACCTCCGGTACAACCGGCCCTCCCAAGGGGGCGATGATCTCCCACCAGAACGTCACCTGGACCAACCGGGCCCTGGTGAAGACCAACACGGCTTATGAAGGGGATGAAATCCTGTCCTACCTCCCCCTTTGCCATGTGGCCGAAAGAAACAGTACGACCTTTGCGGCCATGACCAACGGCTATGTCATCAACTTCGCCGAAAACCTGGAGACGGTTCCCGAGGATTTACGGGAGATCTCCCCTCATTCCTTTTTTGCCGTGCCCCGGATCTGGGAGAAATTTTATTCCCAGATCATCCTCCAGATGCAGGAATGCACCTGGTTGGAAAAAAAGGCTTTTGCCTGGGCGGTCCTTATGGGGCAGAAGGCCTCGGGCCTTAAATTGGATCACCAGCCCTGGCCAGCTTTTCTCAAGATCCAATACGCCCTGGCCCACTTCCTGGTGTTCCGGAATCTTAAACGCCTCTTAGGTCTGGAGCGGGCCAGATATATGATCTCCGGCGGGGCGCCTATTTCCCCCGAGATCCTAAAATTTTTTCACTCCGTGGGATTGTTCATCCGGGAGGTTTACGGGCAGACCGAGGGCACCGGTCCAACTTCCATTCATCAGGGGGAGGATGTCAAGCTGGGAACGGTCGGAAAACCCATTCCGGAAACTGAAGTCCGGATTGCCGAAGACGGAGAGATCCTGGTCCGGGGACTTCATGTATTTCAAGGTTACCTGAAGGCACCGGATTTAACCCGGGAAACGGTTATTGATGGATGGCTCCATTCCGGAGACGTCGGCCGGTTCGATGAAGAGGGCAATCTGGTCATCACCGATCGGAAGAAGGACATTATCATTACCTCCGGCGGTAAAAATGTCACCCCGCAATTCATTGAAAACAAGCTGAAATTCAGCCCCTATATCAACGATGCCGTGGTCATCGGAGACGGCCGTAAATACCTGACGGCCCTGATTATGATCGACAAGGAAAATGTCACCCAGTATGCCCAGGACAACCGGATCCCCTTTACGACTTATAAAAGCCTCTGTCATAATGAAGACATACGGGACCTCATTCAAAAAGAGGTCAACAAGGTCAACAAGACCCTGGCCCAGGTGGAAACCCTGAAAGATTTCCGCCCCATCGATATCGAACTGACCAGTGACGACCCGGAGTTGACGGCCACCATGAAGCTGAAGCGAAAATATGTCAATGAGCGCTTCAAGGATCTTATTCGTGAAATGTATTAGGCCCCGGTGCCTGAGGTACTGAAATGGAATAAACCTTAAAGACCTCAATCTCTTTACGGGTGGACCGTGATGTCTTGGAATGGTTCAAAGCGCAGGGGGCGGGATACCAGTCAAAAATGAATGCCGTGCTTAAGGCGTTCAAAGAAGAGTCCGCCTGAAAAACTGTTTTCACCACAGAGACACAAAGATCGCAGAGAATAAAATTTATCGATTGCCGTAATTTCTATTATGCTCGAACCAGGTCTTTTAAATTTTGAACCGTTTCCCAGGAAAATGGGTTAAGACAAGGCCATAAGGAATTATTGTGGAACAGGGGTTCTTCGGCTAAGGAGAATCGGGAAACACGGCAGGCTTCATCCCATAGGGCCGTTTTGGGCAAGGGCGAGTATTCGGCCAGTCTGGGACGGAGCCCCAACGTTTTTACCTCCTGAATCGTCTGCTTAATTTCTTTCAAGGTCTGACCCGGAAGCCCGATCAAAAGATAGACCTCAATCTGATTATTTCCAAATCCGGCTTTTTTCAAGGCAATTATAGCCTGATCCAGATCGGCCTGATTCATCTTACCCCCCCAGGCCTTTTGCCGCTCCCAGTTGGTTGTTTCCAGGCCCAAACGCACCGTTTTGAAACCGGCTTTAAAAAGGAGACCGGCCCTTTCCAGCGTGATCTCACGGACATGAAGGGCATTGGGGGTATGAAAGCGCACGGAAATGTCCTTCCTGAGCAAGGTCTCCAGGATAGGCCCCAGATGATTCTCAAATCCGATCAACAGGGCATCATCATAAAAGGCAAAATCCAAAATCCCTTTGGCCTGATGCCAGTATACGATCTCATCCATCACACCTTCCACGGAACGTTGAGAGAATTGGGGTTGCAGGAGTCCGGAGGCGCAATAGGGACAGGCAAAAGGACATCCCCGGGAAGTTAAAAGACCAATATAGTCCAGGGAGGAATACAAATCATAGGCCGGGAAAGGATAGCTGTCCGGAACATCGGGGTCCGGCGTGACTTGAGGCGCAATTCCGGTAAGAGAAGCCAGTAATTTTAAAATTGCCCCTTCTCCCGGACCGGTGATAAGATAATCAGGGTCTATTATCTTTCGGGCGTGCTCGGGCATCAAGGTGGCATAGATACCACCCAGGATAATCGGGGATTCGGGGAAGACGGATCGGACCAATTTTACAGTCTCGATAATCCCCCCGTACCAATAGGTCATCGAGGAGGTGATCAAAACGGCTCGAGGTCTGGGAAGTTCTTTCAGGGCAGCCAAAAAAAGATGGGGCGGGACCCCGTAACGGTAATAGTATCTGGGGATGTTTTGCAGGACCGAAGGTTTGGAAAGGCGCTGGCGGAAATATTTTCCGGTCCCATAGGCCTTGCGGACCGGAGGAGGAGACAGGGTTTCGGTTCCTTTAAAATGGATATCCAGGCAGTCCATGAGGTGTACCTGGTAGCCGTTGGCCCGCAAGGTTCCGGCCAGATAAAGTAATCCCAGGGGTTTGGCCCAGAGATCAAAGGCGGTAAAGTCCTGGATATAAGGATTGATCAATAGGATGTGAGGGGCGGATGACATATTCGTATTAGGCGCAGGGCTCAAGGCGCAGGGCACAAGGCCCAAGGGGATTTTACATTATTTTGGCCTCTTGGTGAGTACCGTTTACCTTGCACCTTGAGCCTTGTACCTTATACCTGATTTATCTATACCTGAAACCATGGAATCAGATCAAATAAAAAAGCTGCTCTGCAGGGTGACCGGTCGGCCTTTTTTTAAGATGCTTCTTGAAATTGCGGAAGAGGTGGGAGCGGATATTTTCCTGGTCGGTGGAGTGGTCCGGGATTGGCTGCTGGGGCGGGAAACCCAGGATGTAGACCTGGCCTTGTCCAGGGAGGCCCTGAAGGCGGCCCGGATCTTTGCCGCTCGGACCGGCGGGACTTTTATTTTGCTTCGGGAGGAAGGGGAAACGGCCCGGGTGGTCACCAACGGTCAGACCTTTGATTTCTGCAAATTTCGTGGCCCTGACCTGGAAGCGGATTTAAAAGGCCGGGATTTTACTGTCAATGCCATCGCTCTTTCCCTGGCCCAGGCCTTTGCCCCGGGGGAATGGGTCCCTTGTGATCCCTTAAAAGGGATTGAAGATTTGCACAAAAGGGTTTTGCGCATGACTTCCCCGGATTGTTTTCAGCAAGACCCCTTACGGATGTTGCGGGCCTTTCGTTTATCGGCCCAATTAGGCTTAACGATTCATTCTGAAACAAGACAGGCTATTAAAAGATGGGCACTTACTCTGACTCGAAGCGCTCCGGAACGGATCCATTATGAATGGCAATTATTACTCGCTCTGGATGATAGCTTCGTTTCGATTAAAGAAATGGAGGAAGCGGGTCTGCTCACCATCCTTTTCCCGGAACTGGACCGTTTGAAAGGGATCCGACAGGATCGATACCACCACCTGGACGTTTTTCAACACAGTCTGCTGACTTTTCAATGTCTGGAAAAATTGATTCAACGGCTTATTCCTCTCCCGAAAGACCTTGATGGGGAAATGGTTTCCACCCTTAAGCCGGACAGGAAACGGGCCTGGCTAAAATGGGCAGCCCTTTTTCACGACCTGGGGAAGGCTGCAACAGGTAATGAAAAGGAGGGATTTAAGACTTTTTATGGTCATCCCGAAGCCTCTCAGACGCTTTTCAGTTTCGTTGCCGAACGGTATCGTCTCAGTAATCGGGAAAAAGAATTTATTGAAAAGATGATTGGCTGGCATATGCGTCCCCTTTTTCTGGTTCAAGAAGATCGAATGGGGCATTTAGGCCGTCGAGCCTTGAATCGTTTGGTCCGGGAAGGGGCAGACGAGTTAAGCTGTCATTTTTTATTAGCCCTGGCCGATAGTCTGGCGGCCCAGGGTAAGGAGAAACCTGAGGATCTGGAAGACCGTTTAATCGATCTATGGCGTAAGGCGATTTTTATCCGGGATGAATGGCTCCGTCCTCTGGCAAATACCCTCCCCCTTATATCAGGAAAGGATCTGATTGAATTGGGTTTGACTCCCGGCCCGATTTTTAAAACCCTTTTGTCTGAAGTAGAGGAGGAGCAATGGGATGGTGTGGTAAAGTCCAGGGAAGAGGCCCTGGAATGGGTAAGAAGGAGAGTGGGAATTTAGTCAGAAAATAAACTTCGGGGATCGGGGTTCGGGGGTCAGGGATCGGTGAAATCCTATTGCCTATAAGCCCTTTTTATTCCAATTGTTACGCTTCATGGTACCCTCTGGAAAATAAAGTTCGGAGTCAGTTTTATGTTTTTCCTTAACCCCCAATCCCTGACCCCTGACTCCATTTCCATGCTTTCGTGGTGCCACGCCCTAAGCGTGGCATGAGGGCTTAATACTGGATAAAATACCGGCTGGGAGGTTATTAAATACTTAGACTATTAGGAGTGAGCCCCTACGGTTGGATAGGGGGTATATAATGGGGGTCGACCATATATCCGATGGTAACGATCAACACAAAAAGGACCCAGAAGAAAATAGAAATAACCAGCCAATCTTGGGCGGTATCCGGTTTATTTTTTTGATTTTGGGCTTCCATATGAAACATTCAGCCTCTGTTGGGGGCGGCATAAAGCATGAAAATTGAAATTATGGGTTTTTGCTCCCCCTGTCAAGCAATTCCTGGCCGGCCAAGAATTGCTCCAGGGCTTCCTGACAGTTAAGAGGCTCGTATCCTGTCGCTAAGGTGAGATAGCGGATGTCCAGGACGGAATAAGCCGGCCTGGGGGCCGGTCTGTTCAGTTCCAGGCAGGTCAAAGGAAGTATCTCCTTATTCAATCCCTTGGCTTTCAAGACAGCCTTGCCGAAATCATACCAACTGATTCCCCCTTCGGTCTGATCCGTAAGATGATAAACCCCATAATTTCCTGACCGGATCAATTTCAAAATCCCCCGGGAGAGGTTGACGCTCCAGGTGGGGGACATCATTTGATCCGATACAATAGTCAACGGACCATCTTGTTCGGCTTTGTTAATAATCGTCTGGACAAAATTAAGACCATGCTTTCCATACAAGGAACTGGAGCGGATGATATAATATCGAGTAAGCAGTCGCTCCACAAAGAATTCTCCGGCCCGCTTGGTGGACCCGTAAACACTGATCGGATTGGGCTGGTCCCAGGGCTGGTAAGGCCGCTTGGCCTGGCCGTCAAAAACATAATCGGTGCTTATATGACAGAGGATGACGTTAAATTTCCGGCAGGCCAGGGCCAGGTAATGGACCCCCAGGGCATTGACCTTAAAGGCCCCTTTCCAATCCTTTTCCGCCTGATCCACCGCCGTATAGCCGGCACAGTTGATTACCAATTCCGGCTGAATGGTTTCTATCTTTTTGAAGACCTCTTCTTTCCTGGTGATATCCAGGTCCTGAATGGACAGGGGGATCACCTCATGGTCCGCCCGGAGAATGGGGACCAGGTCGGCGGACAATAAACCAGGATAACCGGTGACCAGGATCTTCATGACTTGCTCCAGAAGCCCTTACTTTCCTCTTGAAGTCTTTCTTTGAGGGGCTTCCACCACTGCCCTTGGTCCTGATACCATTGAATAGTCCGAGTAAGGCCTTCCGAAAAGTTTACCGTCGGGTGCCAGCCAATCTCTTTTTTGATTTTGGCGTTGCTCAAGGCATAGCGTAAATCATGCCCGGGACGGTCGGTGACGAATTGAAGAAATTCCTCTCCTTTTTTTAAAAAGGAAAGGACCTGGCGGGCCACTTCAATATTCGACCTTTCGGATTCACCCCCGATGTTATAGGCTTCTCCGGGCCTTCCCTTGAAAAGAACCTGATCAATGGCCTGACAGGCATCTTCCACAAAAAGCCAGTCACGAATATTTTCTCCGCGGCCGTAGACCGGAATGGGCCGGTCCTCCAAAAGATTGGTGATCATTAAGGGAATGAATTTTTCAGGAAACTGATAAGGACCGTAATTGTTCGAGGGGCGGACAATAAGAATGGGAAAGCCATAGGTCTCAAAATAGGCCCGCACCAGGAGATCGGCCCCGGCCTTACTGGCTGAATAGGGGGAGTTGGGTTTAAAGGCGGTTTGTTCGGTAAAATGACCTTCCAACCCGAGAGTGCCATAGACTTCATCGGTGGAAATATTAAGGAAACGGAACGAAGGATCTTTACCCAGGGTGTCGTCCCAATATCGTTTAAAAACTTCCAATAAAGTATGGGTACCCAGGACATTGGTCTGAATGAACTCTCTCGATCCTGATATGGAGCGATCCACATGGGACTCGGCGGCAAAATGGACCACGGCCTGGATGGGAAAATCCCGGCCAATTTGATGAAGTAAGGCCTCATCCATTATGTCTCCCTGGATAAAATGGTACTGCGGATTGGATGAGAGGTCCATGAGATTTTCAGGGTTAGCCGAATAGGTCAGCTTATCCAGATTGATTATATGACAAGAGGGATGGGCTTTTAAAAATAGCCGGATAAAATTGGAGCCGATAAATCCCAGACCGCCGGTAATTAATATAGTTTTTGACATATTTGTTCCAACTTTGATTGGCTTTTCTTTTGTCAGGAAAATAGTTTTCAGTTCGGAGTGATTAGTTCGGAGTAAGAATCTACGCCTAAAACTCCGAACTCCGAACTCCGAACTTTTGTTTTTTCACACTTCGACAACCGCATTATCTCCGATCATCAATCGAAGGGCCTTGGAATGATTTTCCCCCTGGATGACTTTTGCTTCCCGGCCGATCAGGCTGTCTTCGAGACGGGCAATATTTTCGACATGACAATGGTTCATCAAGACCGAATGTTCGATCACGGAATGGATCACCCGGCTATAGGGCCCGATGGTCGTATAGGGCCCGATAAAAGAATGGATGATCTGGGCCCCTTCCCCGATTACGACCGGCCCTCGAATAATACTGCCGATCACTTTGGCTTTCTTACCCAGGCGAACCCGGCCGATGATCTGGCTCTTGGCATCGCATTTTCCGCAAATGTCCCGTTTAATGTAATCATCCAGGACGGTGGTATTGGCCGCCAGGAAATCATCTTTCTTCCCGGTATCCAGCCACCACCCTTCCAGGATATGGCCTTTGACCAGGCCCTTCATGTTCATTAACTCCTGGATGGCATCGGTGATCTCCAACTCACCCCGGGCCGAAGGCTTTATTCGGGCGATGGCTTGGTGGATCCTGGGGGAAAAAAAATAGACCCCTACTAAAGCCAGATTGGAAGGAGGGTTTTCGGGTTTTTCGATCAGGCGGGTGATATGACCCTTTTTATTCAGAACCGCCACCCCAAAGGCCTTGGGGTTTTCCACTTCTTTTAAAAATAAAAAGGCATCGAGATTCTCTTTGAAAAATTGTTCCCGATAGTCCTTGATCCCTTCAGCCAGAAGGTTGTCTCCCAGATACATGACAAAAGGGGAATTCCCTAAAAAAGGCTGGGCGGTTTTAACCGCATGGGCCAGGCCCAGCGGTTGATCCTGGAGGATATATTGGATCGAAAGCTCCCACCGGTTCCCATTTTTTAAAAATTGCCTGACAGCGTCCTGGGTCTCAGGAGCGACCACCACTCCAACCTCTTTAATCCCGGCTTCCATGAGGTGCTGGAAGACATACCCCAAAATGGGTTCGTTGGCCACTGGAACCAATTGCTTGGCCATGGTGTGGGTGATCGGCCTAAGGCGGGTCCCTTTCCCTCCGGATAATACCAAAGCCTTCATACTACCCTTCCTTCTTTAACTATTTTGACTGTTTATACTGGTATTAGGCTGGAAAGTCAAGCCCCTTGACTCAGGCCATTTCCGATCTTACTATTATTACAAGTTTTTGAAATCAAGGGCAATTTTTAAATACTGTTTATCCTGTCAGGTCAAAACTTTTTCTTGGGGAGGGGTAAAATGGCCAAATGGAACATTGATCCGGATCATACCGTAGCAGCATTTTCAGTCCGTCACTTCATGATCACCCTGGTGCGGGGCCAATTCAACAAGGTTGCCGGGACCATGGAATTCGATCCGGAAGACCCGAGTCTCGGTTCGGTGGAGGTCACCATCGATGCCGCCGGCATTTATACCGGTATCCCCAAGCGGGACGAACATCTTCGGAGCCCGGACTTTCTGGATGTGGAAAAATTCCCGACCATCCTTTTTAAAAGCAGCCAGGTCGAACCGGTAGCCGTCAATTATTTCAAGGTTAAGGGAGAATTGACCATTCGCGAAACTACCCGGCCGGTTATCCTGGACGTAGAATATCTCGGACGGGTAAAGAGCCCCTTCGACGAAGATGTCAGTATCGGCTTTTCGGCCTCCACCCGTATCAATCGTCAGGACTATGGTGTGAGTTGGAATTTCACCATGGAAAACGGTGGACTGGTGGCTGGGAATCACCTGGACCTCAAACTGGAAGTTGAAGCTGACTTGGTTCAGGGATAGCAGTCCGAGTGCGGATTTCGGATTTCGGATTTCGGAATTTTAAAGCAAAACCATTTTTATGCTTCGTGGTGCCCGCCACGGGCATGTGGCTTGGTACTAAAAGAGAGTCCCACCAAAAAAGATCAATCCGAAAGCTGCAAAAATAATTCCTAAAAAAGATTGACATCGTTTGCTCAATGGTTATAATGAAAATGAAAATCATTTTCATTAATAATTTACTATTATGGAACGATCCGTTTTAAAACAGTTTATTAAAACCCAGGGGTTACGTCAGTCCAGCCAGCGGGAGCGGGTGGTGGATGCTTTTTTGTCCCAGAAGGGACACGCCTCGGCTGAAGAACTCCTGACCCAGGTCCGGAAAATAGACAAGAGGGTAGGGCTGACCACCATTTATCGGACCCTGAAACTTCTGACCCAGTGTGGTCTGGCGGTGGAGAGGAAATTCAACCGCCAGGTGTCTACTTTTGAGCCGGCCCGGCTTGGTCAGCATCACGACCACCTTATTTGCCTGGGATGCGGTCGGATTATGGAATTTGAGAACAAGGCTATTGAAACCCTCCAGGAGGTGGTGGCCCGGGAACAGGGATTCAGGATTACCCATCATATCCTGGAGTTGTATGGGTATTGCCTGGATTGCTCCAAACATACCGGAAAGAATTCGAAAACGAAATGACGGCTTCTGCTTCCACGAACTCAAAACCTATCGGTCCCACTAAGGTAATCCTGGTTGGAAACCCCAATGTGGGGAAGAGTGTGATCTTTAATTACTTGACCGGGACCTATCGGGTAGTTTCCAACTATCCCGGTACGACCGTTGAAGTATCCTCCGGGGCGGCTAAGGATAACGCCTTCCCTTTTACGATACTGGATACTCCGGGGGTCAATAATCTCATCCCCAATTCGGAAGATGAGAAGGTTACCCGGGATATCCTCTTGTCCGAAACGGATTATCGGGTGATCAATGTTCTGGACGCCAAAAACCTGCGCCGCGGTCTATTGATCGCCCTTCAGTTGATCGAAATGGGTCTGCCGGTGATTTTGATCCTCAATATGATGGACGAAGCCAAGAGCCGGGGGATAGAGATCAACCTGAAGGCCATTAAGGAGGTCTTCGGCCTGCCGGTCGTTGCTGCGGTAGCTACCCGGAAAAAGGGGCTGGAGCACCTTTTCCCGGCCCTGAAGGATTGTCCGAAATCCACCTTCTCTTTCCAATATTCCGAGGCCATTGAAGGGGGGATCGCCTCTTTGTTGCCTCTGCTGCCACCGGCCCCGATCAGCGGCAGGTCTCTGGCCCTGATGCTTTTGGCCGGGGATGAGACCCTCAGGCCCTGGCTGGAAGAAAGGCTGAAGACCCCGGAGATGGAACAGATTGAGGCCATCTGCTCTCAATACCGAAAGGCCTATCCGGAATCATTAAGCTACCGGATCAACATCGAGCGCCTGGAGAAGATAGACCAACTGCTGCTCCGAATCCAATCCGGAGAACGGGTTTCCGTTCAAGGGTGGGGCCGGCGTTTGGGGGAATGGTCCACCCACCGCTTTATCGGGTTTGTCTGGATGCTATTGGCCTTGTTTCTGTCTTATGAATTTATCGGGGTCCTGGGGGCCGATCTGGCTGTGGGTTTTATGGAAGAAACCGTCTTCGGGGGATATATCAATCCCTTTTTAATCCGGCTGGTCAAGGCGGTCATTCCTTTTGGAATAGTCCAGGAGCTCCTGGTCGGTCCTTACGGGATCTTCACCATGGCCCTGACCTATGCCCTGGCCTTGATCCTGCCCATAGTCGGATTCTTTTTTCTCATCTTCGGTTTCATGGAAGATTCCGGGTATCTGCCCCGCCTGGCGGTGATGAGCAACCGGATCTTTAAAATCATGGGGTTGAACGGGAAGGCTGTCCTGCCGATGATTTTAGGACTGGGGTGCGATACCATGGCCACTATGACCACCCGCATCCTGGAGACCCGCAAGGATAAGATCATTGTTACCCTTCTCCTGGCCCTGGGGGTCCCCTGTTCAGCCCAGTTGGCGGTAATCTTCGGCATGTTGTCCGGCTTCTCTCCCTGGATCGTTATTTCCTGGGCGGCGATCATCGCCGGGGTGATCCTCCTGGTGGGTTTCCTGGCCGGCAAGTTGATCCCCGGAGAAAGTGCCAGCTTTATCCTGGAACTCCCGCCCCTGCGCTGGCCCCAAATGAAGAACATCCTGATAAAGACCCTTTCCCGTATCGAATGGTATCTTCAGGAAGCGGTCCCCCTTTTTATTTTAGGCACCCTGGTCCTGTTTGTTCTGGATAAAAGCGGCGCCATGGCTTCTTTAGAGTTGTGGGCCAGGCCGCTGGTCGTTTCCTGGCTGGGCTTACCGGCCGAATCCACTTCTTCTTTCATTATCGGTTTCTTACGGCGGGATTATGGGGCGGCCGGTTTTTTCGCCATGGCCCAAAAAGGCCTTCTGACCCCTAATCAGGTTTTGGTGGCCCTGGTGACCATTACCCTTTTTGTTCCCTGTATCGCCAATTTTTTTGTTATCATAAAAGAGCGTGGCTGGAAGATGGCCCTGATCATTTCCGGAGTGGTCATTTTTATCGCCCTGCTTATGGGCGGGGTGGTGGATTGGGGATTAAAGACATTTTCGATCACCCTTTGAGAGAGTCGTAACCATTGGAAAAAGATCAAACTATCCAATGTTCCCTATGCGGGCACCAATTCATTATGGACGGGAGTTCCTGCCCTTCGGCCTGCCCCTTAAGCCGGAAGTGTAACCTGGTCTGTTGTCCTAATTGCGGCTTCAGTTTTCCTAAAAATTCCCGGACCGTGGCCTTTTTCAAAAGTCTTTTTAAGAAAGGGAGAAACCATGACATCCAATCCTGACCGTTTAAATGGAACACCTGAGCAGCATCAAGGCCATCGTTGGTATGGCGGACGGGAGGTTCGAACCCGAGAGGAAAGTATTGACGAACTGTTGGAATTGATCTGGATCCTCCGGGAAAAAGGGGTCACCGATCTTAATAGCCTGCTTCAAAATACGACTGATCCGGAAGCCCGGGCGGTTTTGAATCAGATGATGGGGCAAGGGCTTTTTGAAATGGAAGGGGATATCCTGAAATTTAAGGAAAAGGGAGAATCCCTGGCGGAAGGGATCGTTCGGCGTCACCGCTTAACCGAACGCTTGTTGATGGAACTCTTTGAGATGTCGGAAGAAGAAGCCGAAGAAGAAGCCTGTAAGTTGGAACATGTCTTAAGCCCGGCAGTGACCGACAGCGTCTGTTCTTTTTTGGGCCACCCGCCGGTTTGCCCCCATGGGAAGCCCATCCCCCAGGGTCCTTGCTGCAAAAAATTGACCGGGGAAATGAAACCCTTGATCAGGCCTTTGAATGATTTGGCTTTAGGCCAGGAAGGCCGAGTGGTCTTTATTTCAACACGGGTCAAGGACCGGCTGGAGCCTTTGAGCTCTTTCGGGGTAATCCCCGGCATCATCATCCAACTCAAACAGCGCCGCCCCTCGTATGTTATCCAGATCGGGGAGACCTCCATTGCCCTGGATGAAAGTATCGGCCGGGAGATTTTTGTCAAGGCGGTGTAATTAGCGGTCAGCCTTCAGCAAGCAGCATTTTGCCAACTATGATGGTCTCGTAAAAACTCGTCATTCCCGCGAAGGCGGGAATCCAGGTTATATGTAACTAATTAATCCCGCCAAAGGCGGGACCCGTTTCACGGGAATGACGTAAATCGGCTCTTTTGGACTTCCAACTAACTTAGCTTTTTTATTGCTAAGTTAGTTTCTGATACAGCGCCGCAAAGCGGCGTTTCATAGCTTTTTACGAACGCATCAACTATGGGTAAAGGTTTTTCTGAAAGCTAAAAGCTGAGGGCTGAAAGCTCGCATCAGGCATAAGTAACCACAAAGGAAGGTTCGGCGGACTTCTCTTCAAAAAGGATCTCGATTTCATAAACCCCATGGTCCAGGGTGGCCCGCATATTATAGCCTAATTTTTTCAGCAGATGGATAGTCTTGGGGTTGTCCGCATCCACATAGGCGCTGATCCCTTTAAAGCCTTTCCCCTTGGCAATCTCACAAATATATTCCAGCAAGTCCTTACCGATTCCCATCCGCCGATACCCCTCGGCTACGGCCACATCCACCTCCACCAGATCCTTGCCCGGCTCGGCGATATAGCGGGCAATGGCGATCATCTTTTCGAAGCCGACTTCTCCGGTCAGACACAAGATGGTCATCCGGAAGTGATAGTCAATATCCGCCATGGCAGCCATTTCTTCCCTGGGAAAGGCCTTCATGGAACGGAGAAAACGGTAATAAATATCCCGGTCGCTGAGACTGTAAAAAAATTCCTGGATGATTCGGACATCGCTTGGTTTGGCCGGACGGAATAAGAGGGTTTGACTGTCAAAGGCTATTTTTTTCTCTAATTCCTGGGGATAAATGGCCTGGGTCAGATAGGTAATGGGTTCTCCATGAGACAACAAGCCCTGATCCCTGGCCAGGTTTAAAAATTCCTGACGAAATTTGGGATGGGCGATTTCGATCAAGGCCAAGGCCCGATCCTTAAAGGATTTGGCGTGCAGGTTCACCGACCCGAATTCGGTCACCACATAACCCACGGCTGCCCGGCTGGCGATTATACCCGAGCCCGAAGGGAGGGTAGGGACGATACAGGAACATTGCCCGTTACGAGTCGTTGAGCGAAGGGCAATGATAAATTTCCCTTTTTTGGCCTGCCAGGTGCCGCGCATAAAATCAATCAATCCGCCGATTCCGGAATAGACCTTGTCAGGATGGGCAGAAGTGCAGACCAGCCCCGTCAAATCCACCTCCAGGGCCTCATGGATGGTGATCATCTTCTGGTGCTGACTGATCACCGTGGGATTATTGGTGTAGGAAATAGGATGGAATTCCACAAAAGAATTAAGATGGACAAAATCAAAAAGCTCCCGGGTCCCCAGACAATAGGAGGCTATTACCTTTTTGCGGTTGATTTCTTTTTCCCGATTGGTGACCGCCCCGGAACGGATCAGGTCCAGATAGCCGTCTGTCAACATGTCAGTATGGATCCCCAGGTCCTTTTTATCCTTAAGGCATTGTAAGGCGGCGGCCGGCAAGTGACCTAATCCGGTATGGATGGTAGAACCATCCTCTATCAATCGGGCGATATTTCTCCCGACAGTCAGGTCGGTTTCGCTAAAATGCGGTCGGGCCACTTCCAACAGGGGTTCTTCGTGTTCGATTAAGGCATCCACTTCATCAAGATGGATAAAACTTTCTCCCAGGGTGACCGGCATGGCCGGATTGACCTGGGCAATGACCGTTCCGGCTGCTTCAATGGCCTCTTTGGTGACGTCAACGGCTACCCCTAAACTCATGTAACCATTTTTATCCGGAGGGGAAACCTGGATCAGGGCGTAATCGATTTCTATTCGCCGGTCGTTGAACAAGCGGGGTATATCTGAGATAAAGATGGGGGTATATTCAGCCCGGCCTTCCCAAACGGCTTCGCGGGCCCCCCGGCTGGCCATAAAAAAAGTTTGAACTCGAAAATGCCCTCCCAGGGTCGAAGCGGTATATCCCGGATCCCGGGCAGAAAGGACATGGAGGATTTCCACATCATACATGCGGTCCGCCTGGGCCACCAGGTTTTTCACCAGGAACTGGGGTTCGCCGCAGCCGCAGCCGATAAAAATCCGGCTCCCTTTTTTTATGCGCTCCAGGGCCTCTTCTACCGTGGTTCGCTTTTTTGAATCCATATCCATTTTTCCTGTTGATCCTTGTCTGAGTAATATAAATCCGTTAGACTTTCCCCTGGATTACTCCCGAATCGTTGGGTGTTTGCAAAGGCAGACGATGGATTTCCCTGATCCCGGCCTTGGCCAGCATTTCCGTAATCTGAAGTTCCGAATAGGACTGGCCGTGGGCTGTGCCCAAAAGCATATTCAGGGAAAAAAGGGCCGGAAAGAGGGGGCCGTCCAGATGATTATTTAACAGGAAATCATGGATCAGAATCAGGCCGTCTGGCTCAAGGATCGAGACGGCCTTTTGGATAATTTTTTGGGCTTCATCTGGTCCCTCGGCATGAAGGATTTGAGAAAGCCAGACCACATCGAAAGTGCCCCGGATATCTTCTTCCGTGTAGTTCCCCTCCTGAAAGGTGACCCGATCGGTCAGGCCGAACCGGGCGATGGTTTTTTCGGCAAAGGGGCGGGTGGAGGACAGATCATAAACCGTGGCCCTGAGGTCGGGGTTTTTCAAACAAAAATGAATGGCATAAGTCCCCGGACCTCCGCCCAAATCCAAAAGGTGCCTCCTGTTGGACAGATCGACTGCCTCGGCAATTCGCGGGCCTATCTGCATGGCCATGTTGAACATGCCCATGAGGAAGCTTTCCCGAACCTCCGGGTTATCAAAAGACGCCCGGGTCCGGACCGGTTTCCCGGATAGGACCCCTTTATCCAACTGGGCCCAGGACTCCATCAAGTGATGATGGTGCCTGATGATATGGCCTATATATTGAGGCGATTCTTTGGACAAAAAGGCATAGCCGCTCGGGATGTTGGCATAGGACTCCGCTTTTTTGACCAACAGGTTCATGGCCGCCAGGGCGTTAAGGAGCATGGTAAGGCCCCTTTGATCCCCATTTATTTTTTGAGCGATCTCCTGGCCGGTGAGCATCTGATTGCCGACGATGGTAAAAATATCCAGTTTCACTCCGGCCTGGAGTGCGCAAGACATCCAGTAATTGCCCGATATCCCCAAAAGTTTCCCGGGATTCCATCCTTCATCCGTCATATCCTTAATCCTTTCTGTATTAATGCCTCAAGCCTTTCTGGGGCACCACGAGGTATGAAAACCGAATTTGCATCTTTAAACTAAGCCTTCATGCCCGTCTGAAGCGGGGCAGCACGAATCATGAAAATATTTTTTAGGGGCTATGGGCGATGGGCAAGATCAAACGGTTTTATGGGTTTTTATTTGCCTATAGCCTATAGCCTCGTGCCTATAGCCCAAATTTTTCTATTTTCGAACTAAAGGATACAATAGGCCCCCCAAAACCTCAATAAATTTTTGCCAACGTACAAAAGATTGACCTTGGCCGCCGATTATTCTATAACCAAAAACATAGCCCTTAAGTCAGTATCCTGCTGAATTCTGGCTCCTGGCCCCTGGATTCCAGAATTTCAAATAAAAAGGAGGCCTCCCGTGAACGAACCGCATGTGCTTTATCAAGTGGAAAAGGCTATCGCCGTTATTTCATTCAACCGACCGGAGGTAAAAAATGCCTTCAGCGCGGAAATGATCGACCTATTGCATAAATTTATTATTGAAGCCCGGGATGATGATTCGGTTAAAGGGATTATCCTGACCGGGAAAGGGGATGCATTTTGTGCCGGCGGAGACGTGCGGGCCATGGCCGAAGGCAAACTCCGGGCCTGGGATATGAAACGCTTTCTCTGGGAAGGAATCCATCGGGTTATTTTACTGATTGAGGATCTGGATAAACCGCTTATTGCCGCTATCAATGGTGACGCTACCGGAGCCGGGATGGGTCTGGCCTTGATGTCGGACATTCGGGTCTGCTCCGATCGGGCGCGGTTTGCCGAATCCTTTATCAAATTGGGTTTAATCGCCGGGGATGGAGACGCCTATTTCCTGCCCCGGATCGTGGGGATGGGGAAGGCCCTGGAGCTCTTATTGACCGGAGATTTGATATCGGCCGAACAGGCCTTTCAATTGGGTATCATCAACAGACTGGTCCCTCAGGAGCAATTGATGACCGAAGCCCTGGCCTTTATGGAAAGGATTATCCGTAATCCGCCCCTGGCCGTCAAGATGATGAAACGGGCGGTCTATCAGGCCCAAACCAATTCCTTAAAAAACCATCTGGATTATGTCTCGTCCCAGATGGCGTTATTGGCCGTGACCGAAGATCACCTGGAGGCGGCCCAGGCCTTTCTGGAAAAAAGAAAACCGGTGTTCAAAGGTAAGTAAGGTTAAGGATGTTCAGGCCGGGCGGAAATATCTTTTCCATCAAGTGCCGCAAGCCTTTTCTCTATCTCTTCCATTTGCCGGGAAAGGGCCTCCAGATCCGTTCTGGTGACGAGATTCAGGCCCTCCAGGCCCTTCCTTATGGTTTCCGAGATCTTTGATTGAAGATCGTCCCATTGCTTTTGGCCGCTCTCAACCAGTTCGTTGGAAAGTTTTTCGGCCTCCTCTCTGGAGATTTTTCCGTCATCAACCCACTTCTTGGTTAATGATTCAACCTTTTCTTTGGTCACAACGGCGGCCCCTATGCCCGCCAGAAGGGTTTTTCGGATGAATTCAAACATAACGAGTTCCTCCTTATTCAGCTCTCATGCCCCGCGGGGGTTACGGATCATGAAAAAAATCGGTTCAAGGTACAAGGTTTAAGGTTCAAGGTTTTTATACTTGCAACTTGCAACTTGAGACTTTTTTCTCTAACTGACCCCTGACCCCAGACCCCATGCCCCAGACCCCAGACCCCAGAACCCAGAAAAAAAT
>JACRBX010000287.1 GCA_016219225.1 Deltaproteobacteria bacterium | reverse complement strand
GCGGATCGAAAAAGGGGAAAGGGAAACTGAAGAGTGTGTAGAGAAGACCTGTGTGGCTTTGCCGGAACTCAAAAAAGCCCTTCGCAAGTTAAAAACAGATGGTCTGGCCAGGGCGCTGATCCGCCAGACCGGTTTTCAAAAAGAAGACTTGTTAGAGGTCGACAAAAAGATCCGAAATGGGGAGCGGAAGATCCGAAGGGTGGAACAGGAATCCAGGATGACTTCCAAGTCTCTCAAGAGGATTTTAAAACAGGTTGAGGATGGTGAAACCAAGGCCCGGGACGCCAAAGCGGAATTAATCGAGGCCAATTTGCGGCTGGTGGTCAGTATCGCCAAGAAATATACCAACAGGGGTCTTCAGTTCCTGGATTTAATTCAGGAAGGGAATATCGGGTTGATGAAGGCCGTTGATAAATTCGAGTATCAAAGGGGTTATAAGTTCAGTACCTATGCAACCTGGTGGGTTCGGCAGGCCATAACCCGGGCCATTGCCGATCAGGCCCGGACGATCCGGATTCCGGTCCATATGATCGAAACCATCAATAAATTAATACGAACGGCCCGTTATCTGGTTCAGGAACTGGGAAGGGAACCTACCCCGGAGGAAATCGCCGAACGCATGGAATTTCCTTTGGACAAGGTCCGGAAGGTCTTAAAGATCGCCAAAGAACCCATTTCCCTGGAGACCCCTATCGGGGAGGAAGAGGACAGTCATCTTCGAGATTTTATCGAGGATAAAAAGATTTTGTCCCCCTCCGAGGCGGTAATCCGGTTGAATTTATCGGAGCAGACCCAGAAGGTTTTATCCACTTTGACCCCACGGGAAGAAAAGGTGCTGCGCATGCGTTTCGGCATCGGGGAAAGGGCCGACCATACCCTCGAAGAAGTGGGACGCGATTTTGATGTCACCCGGGAGCGGATCCGTCAGATCGAGGCCAAGGCTTTGCGGAAATTACGCCACCCCAGCCGCAGTAAACGGCTCAAGTCTTTTGTGGAGTAGTCTGTATACGGGACAGAAAAATCTTTGGCGAGAATTTTGTTGTTCAGGGTTGACATCCGTCCTTAAATTCAATATAGTTTTATTTTTTAAATACACAAAAAGGTACGGGCCCATAGCTCAGTTGGAAGAGCCACCGGCTCATAACCGGAAGGTCCCTGGTTCGAGGCCAGGTGGGCCCACCAGATCAAATGTCCAGGCAGAACCTATGCTTTGTGTTTATGGGTGTTAAAAAGTTTGTAACCATCAAACCCCCAGCGTCTGGAGGTAAAGAAAGGGTGCATTCCCACGGGTCTGCACCCTTTTTTATTTGAGAGATGGCGGTAATCGTTAAGGAAATCCAAGGCTGGCTGGAGTCCAGATTTCCTCCGGGTTGGGCCGAAGAATGGGACCGTATCGGTCTCCAATTGGGGGATCCTGAGCGACGGGTAGAGCGCCTCGGGGTTTCTCTCGAAGCTACACCCCGGTCGGTTTCCTGGGCCGTCCGGAATAACCTCCAGCTTATGATTTGCCATCATCCCCTTTTTTTTAACCCCATAACATCCCTGGAAAATCATCATGAACCCGGACGGACGGCGGTCCAAATGATCAAGGCCGATCTTTCCTTGCTGGTAGCCCATACCAATCTGGATGCCGCTCCCGAAGGGGTCAGCACCGCCCTGGCCCATCGTTTGGGATTGACCGATTTTCTTCCCCTGGAAAAACGTTTGGAAGACCAGGTCAAACTGGTTGTTTTTGTCCCCCTCGGGTATGAAGAAAAGATAACCAGGGTTTTGGATACCTCGAAGGCCGCCCGGATCGGCCATTACCGGTTATGTACCTTTAAATCCCGGGGAGAGGGGACTTTTGTCCCGGAAATGGGCAGCCGGCCTTTTCTGGGGGACATAGGCCGTATAGAGCGTGTTTCCGAATGGCGTTTGGAATTCTTGGCACCAAGGGGGTCGGTTTTTGAAGTACTGGAAAAAATTCGGGCCGTCCATCCCTACGAAGAAATGGCCTTTGATGTTTATCCGGTTGAAAATCCATCCACTGCAGTGGGGTTAGGCCGGGTGGGGGATTTTGATCCACCAATCCCTGGAGACCTCCTTATCCATCGCCTGAAACAAGACGTGGAGGCCCCCTCGGTACGGGTCAGCGGGCCGCTTCCCGGTCTGGTACGAAGAATTGGGGTCTGCGGGGGATCCGGTGGCCGGATGATTCCTGATGCAGTATCCGCCGGAGCGGAAATTTTAATTTGCGGGGAGATCGGCTATCATCCGGTGGTCTCTAATGAAGGACAGGGACTGACGCTGATTGAAATCGGTCATTACCCATCTGAAAAGTGGATCCTCCCGATTCTAACGGATATCATTAGGGAAGCAGGGCAAAGTTTGGGATGGGGGGTTGAAGTTTTTGAGGACCGGCAACCGGGAGATCCCTATTTTCAATTTTTTTAGGCTGAATACGAAAATTCGAATATTGAGCTTTTTTCTTGAACCAATTTTTATCCTTTTGGAGAACCTATGCAAGAACAATTAAACTTTTTAATTCAACTGCAACAATTGGACAAATCTATAGAACAGGCCCTTGTAAATGCTCAGGAAAATCCAAGAAAGAGAGAACAGATCGACCAGGAAACACAAAAGATCCAGGAGATCTTTCAGGCCTTTAAACAGGAAATAAATGAGATAAAAAAGCAACGAAAAGGTCTGGAGCGGGAGGTCGAAGAGTTAGAGCAGAAGATTAAGAAAAGCCAGGTCAAATTGATGGAAGTCAAGACCAACAAAGAATATCGGGCCATGCTCACCGAGGTTGATGAATTAAAAAAAGGAAAATCCGGAAAGGAAGACCTCCTCCTGGACTTCCTGGAAAGATTGGAAGAAGGGATTAAAAAAGAAGGGGTTTTGAAAGGGGATGTCGAAGCTCAAATAGCCAAAGGGGAGTTCAAGAAAAAAGAACTGGAAAAAGAAGGGCATGAATTGGAAGAAGACCTGTTGAAATTGAATCGTAAAAGAAAAGAAATGAGTGCCCTGATGGAGCCGGGTTTATTGAAGCAATATGAATTTTTAAGGGATCGGTTAAAGGGGACGGCTGTAGCGGAAGTTAAAGAGGGCGCCTGTCTGACCTGTCATATCCATATCCCCCCGCAGTTATATAATGAATTGCATCGCCAGGATCGCATTATTACCTGTCCCAGTTGCCTTCGAATCCTTTATCTATCCATACCGGCCCAAAGCAAAGAGGAGTGATGTTTTGCTGACCCAAAAGGATAAAACCAGTCCGAAACCCTGGCAACTTTTTTCCGACGGGGCTTCCAAGGGAAATCCAGGGCCGGCCGGGGCCGGCTGGATACTGATAAACGACCGGGATTCGGTAGTGGTCAAAGATTTCCAATACTTGGGGGAGGCGACCAATAACGAGGCCGAATATCAGGCCTTGCTTCTGGGTCTGAAAAATGCTTTGTCCATCGGGGTCCAGAAGATCCGGATTCATATGGATTCGGAACTTCTGGTAAGGCAATTAACCGGTCTCTACCATGTCAGGAATCCAAGGATGGCCGTTTATTTCCATCAGGTTCAAGACCTTTTGATGAAATTTTTAAAGTATGATATAATTCATATTCCCAGGGAGAAGAATCGGGAAGCCGATGCTATGGCCAATGAGGCTATTAGAAAGAAAAAAAGTGACCTTTTTAGTTCGGAGTAATTAGTTCGGAGTTCGGAGATGTGTGTTTTCACTCCGAACTCATCACTCCGAACTCCGAACTTTTTTGATGTTGTGTGGAAGTGGATTAAATGATCGCTCGCCGATCAGGCGGGAGGAAAGTCCGAGCTCCACAGGGCAGGATGCTGGGTAACGCCCAGTCTCGGTGACGAGAAGGAAAGTGCCACAGAAAAGATACCGCCCCTTATCAAGTGATGAGTGATGAGTGAAGAGTGATGAGTAAAATCTTTAGGGGTTTTACTCCGCACTCCGAACTCTGAACTCCGAATTAGGTGGCGGGTGACGAGTTGAATCTCTCAAGATTTTACTCCGAAATCCGCATTCCGAAATCCGCACTTGGAAGAGGTAAGGGTGAAATGGCGGGGTAAGAGCCCACCAGTATCCCGGGTGACCGGGGTAGCTTGGTAAACCCCATCCGGAGCAAGACCAAATAGGAGGGTGATACGGGTGGCCCGCCCAAGACCCTCGGGTTGGTCGCTTGAGGTTGGGAGCAATCCCGATCCTTAGATGAATGATCATTGTTTTCCGCCTTAAGCGGAAAAAACAGAACTCGGCTTATAATCCACTTCCACACCTTCCTTATTTCGGAATTCGGAATTCGGAGTTCGGAGTAAAAATCATAAACGCTCCTTCCTTCCCTGCCCTCCCCCTCGATAGGGAGGGCAGGGAGGGGGCAACGTTATTTTTGTATTAAGGAATCAGTTGAAAACCATTGCCCTGATCACTGCGGCCGGAAAAGGCCAGCGCATGGAATCTTCGATTCCCAAACAATACCTTTCTTTGGGGGGGAAACCGATTTTGGCCCAAACCCTCCAGGTCTTTGAAGAGTGCCCGGCCGTCGATGGGATTTATGTCATTGTTCCCCAGGATCAGTTAGATAGGGTTCAGAAAGATATTGTTGAAAAATATCAATTTAATAAGGTCCTTAAATTGGTCCGGGGCGGAAAGATGCGTCAACAGTCGGTTTGGAACGGTCTTCGGGCCATTCGTTCCGAATGTTCTATTGTAGTGGTCCATGACGGGGTTCGTCCTCTCATAGCCTGTCGATTGATCGAGAAAAGCATCGAAGAGGCCCAAAAACACGGGGCAGCCGTGGTGGGCGTTCCGGCCAGGGATACGGTCAAGAGGATAACCAAAGGGAAGAAAGTTCAGACCCTGCCCCGGGAGGAAATCTGGCTGGCCCAGACCCCGCAATCTTTCCAGTTCCCCTTACTGATGAAGGCCTTTCAAAAGGCCCAACAAGAGGATATTTGGGGTACCGACGATTCATTCCTGGTAGAACGCTTGGGACACCCGATCACCATGGTCGAAGGCGATTACAGTAACATCAAGATTACCACCCCTGAGGATTTGTCCATGGCCGAGAATTTTTTAAGAGAAAAAAAAGGTAAATGAGGCCGGCTTTCCGCGTAGGCCAGGGATATGATGTCCATTGTTTGGTCCCGGGAAGACCCTTGATATTGGGCGGGGTTAAGATTGCCTATCACCAGGGATTGGCCGGGCACTCGGATGCCGATGTATTATGTCATGCCCTGGGGGATGCCCTCTTAGGGGCCGCGGGTCTCGGGGATCTGGGCCGGCACTTCCCCGATACCGATCCCCGATATAAGGGAATCTCCAGCCTCCGGCTTCTTGAGACCATTATTTCCCTGCTCCACCAACAGGGTTTAGGCATCGAAAATGTAGATGCCACGGTAGTGGCCCAGGCCCCCAAACTGGCCCCTTATATTCAGGAGATGCAGACCGTTCTCTCCAAGGTATTAAACCTTTCTGCCGAACGGATCAATATTAAGGCCACGACAACGGAAGGGTTGGGTTTTGCCGGGCGGCAGGAAGGCATCGCCGCTTATGCGGTGGCCCTTATATCTAAAGAAGAGTAAGATTTCAAAAACATTAAAATAATCGAATTTTGATGCGTTCGTAATAAGTCCAAAAGCGCCGATTTACGTTATTCCCGTGAAAGCTTGTCCTCGAATGTCTTAATCGGGGACGGGAATTCAGTGTTTTTAATTAGTTACATATAGCCTGGATTCCCGCCTTCGCCCTCCGGGGCGTAGGACCCCAACGGGACGGAGTCGGGAATGACGAGTTTTTACGAGAACATCAATTTTTGATCTTGGAGCGTTTTGAATTATGTCCCTTCGAATCTATAATTCCCAAACCAAACAGAAAGAACCTTTTGTCCCCCTGAACCCGCCACAGGTGGGAATCTATGTCTGCGGCGTGACGGTTTATGACAGTTGTCATATCGGGCATGCCCGGTCCATGATTGTTTTTGACGCCCTGGTTCGAACCCTGCGGTTTAAAGGCTTTCAGGTTACTTATGTGCGCAACTTTACCGATATCGATGACAAGATCATCGCCCGGGCCGAGCAACAGGGTGTAGAGCCTAAAACACTGGCCGAAAAATATATCCAGGAATTTGGAGACGACATGAAGGCCCTGGGGGTTTTGGTTCCTGATTGGGAGCCCAGGGCAACCCGGCATATCCCGGAGATCATCCGATTGGTTCAGAAACTCATCGAACAGGGCACAGCTTATGAAATAGACGGGGATGTCTTTTTCGCCGTGGAGAAGTTTTCGGCCTATGGGGCCCTTTCCAACAGGACTTTGGAAGAGATGCAGGCCGGGGCCAGAATCGAGGTCGATCCCCGAAAACGGCATCCTATGGACTTTGCCCTCTGGAAAAAAGGCAAGCCCGGAGACCCGGTCTGGGACAGCCCCTGGGGACCGGGCCGGCCGGGCTGGCATATCGAATGTTCGGCCATGAGCTCCCGTTACTTAGGGGAGACCTTTGATATTCATGGGGGCGGAAAGGATTTGATCTTCCCCCATCACGAGAATGAGCTGGCCCAGTCTATGGCGGTTACCTTGAAGCCTCTGGCCCGGTATTGGGTGCACAACGGCTTTGTCACCATTGACGGGGAAAAGATGTCCAAGTCTCTGGGAAACTTTTTGACCATTAAGGAAATGGCCGGGCGGTACCATCCGGAGGGGATCCGTCTGCTTTTACTCTCCCGCCATTATCGTTCTCCGCTGGATTATTCGGACCAGGCCATGCAGGAAGCCCAGATGGGCCTTCACCGCTTTTATGCCCTGTTGAGGGATTTGGAAAACCCGGAAAATCGTCTTCAGATGAGAGGCAATGAATCCCTGACCCCGGAACGGGTGCAGGAAACGGAAGAAGCCATCACTAATTTCGGGGCCCATTTTCAAGAAGCCCTGGAAGATGATTTCAACACCGCCCAGGCCATTGGACATATGTATGAGTTAGCCAGGCAGTTGAATCGGGTGATGGATACCATCCGCCCGAAAGAAATAAAAGGCTTGCTTGGTCCCTTTCAGAAGGCTTCCGGACTTTTCAAACAATACGGACAAATCTTAGGGATCCTGGCCCAGCCTCCCCAGGAATTCTTGGAACAGGAACGGACCCGTCTCCTTAAAAAGATGGGCCTGTCCGCGGAGGAGATCGAAGAATTGATCGCCCAACGCAACCAGGCCCGTAAGGAAAAAGATTGGGCCCGGGCCGATGCCCTGCGAAACCAGTTAACGGAAATGCACGTTCTTTTGAAAGATACTTCTCAGGGAACGGTCTGGCAGATCGAGGAATAATAATGCCGGCGATAGGCGTGAGGCTGAAATCTATCCACACTCGATCCTGTTCGGGGACTCTTTGAGGAAAAATGGAAGTTCCGGTTGAGTGTGCGGAATGAAGTGCAATCCCTCCCCGATATCCTCCCCATGATCCCCTCCGGCAGTGTGGGACACAGAAAAGCCTCTGATTAATTAAAATTATACCCCTTCTCCTTAAAAAGTCTCAAGCAGATATCGACCACCTCCCGGTCATAAAGGATTCCTTGGTTCTGCGAGATTTCTTCCAGTGCCTCATCTATTCCCAGGGCCGGCCGGTAAGGACGGTGCGAGGCGATGGCCTCAACCACATCGGCTACAGCCAGGATACGGGCTTCTAAAAGAATATTCGATCCCATCAGGCCTTGTGGATACCCGGAGCCGTCCATCCTTTCATGGTGCTGAAGAACGATTTCAGCTACCGGCCAGGGGAAGTCAATGTCTTTCAGGATGTCATGACTGATCTGTGGGTGGACCTTGATCAAACCAAATTCAAGCTTACTTAATTGAGTAGGTTTACTCAGGATTTCGGCCGGGACGGCGATTTTTCCCAAATCGTGAATAATACCGGCCATGCGCAGGCCATCCATCTGGTCCTCGGGAAACCCCATTTCATGGGCGATGGATCTGGCCAAGTCGGCTACCCGCCGCTGGTGGCCGGCGGTATAGGGATCTCTGCTCTCTACGGTCAGGGCCATGGCCTGGATAATCCCGCCCAAGGCTTTTCGGAGTTTTTCCAAACTTATCTGGAGTTCCATCGAAGCTTGTTTGCGCTCGGTAACATCACGAATAGAAGCGATGACAATCCTTTGACCACTCCGTTGAACTACATTGGTATTAATCTCAACAGGTATAAGTCGCCCTTCTCTGCTGATCAGTTCAATCTCATCCGGGCCGGTGGGCTTGCCCTCGATATTGGCCTGGAGCAACTGGGCGGCTTTGTTCAGGCTTTCTTTCGACAAGATGTTCAACTCCAGGAAGTTTTTACCGACCAGATCCTCTCTCCTGTAACCGATGATCTCTTCGCACTTGCGGTTGCCGTAAAGGAAGTTGCTTTCCAGATCGCTCATGTAGACGCCATCCGGGGCATACTCCAAGTAACTCCTGAACAATTCCTCGCTTTCCCGCAGACGATTGCTGATCCTCTGCTCTATGAGGAGGGATTTTTTCAGGCCGTTCAGTAAAAAGGCCGTGGTAATGGTGACAAGGGCATTGAGGAGGAGAAAATTGGCCGACATGACCACCCATTTCTCCAGTGGGTTGACCACGTGTAAGATCCATTCCGGGTTGCCATAAGCGATGAAAATCCCCACCGACAAAAGGGCAATCGTATTCAAGACTAATGTCCAGATCGCAGCGCCGAGGCCGATGAAGGTACTGATCAGAACCGAGGCGCCGAATAGCCAGATATAACCGGCCCCGACTGGCCCCAGAATAAAGAGGATGCAGATGCCGAGGGTAAAGAGAATGGAACAGAAAGCCAGTGCTCGCAACACCAAAGACGAATTACGGGCAATCAGAATGGTTACGGCGGCCATATAGGCTGCGGAATCGATCAGGAGGACACTCCAGAGTCCTTCTCTATAGGCCAGCAGAAGGGAAGGGATCAGAGCGATAGGGCCGAATACGGCGGCGGTGAAACAGATGAGAAAGAGAATACGCTCTCGCCAGAAGGTCAAGGGGTCGCTGGTCCACACATACGCGGGCAACAGCCTTTTTTCCAGGGCGGACCATCTTGTTTCGAACATTTCCCTGTATCGGCTATGCAATGGTCGACCTCCACGTCACTGAATCTGAGGAGAAAACCCCCGTTGCACCCCTAAAGGTAACTTCTGGCTTTCACATATCAAACTATAAGCGCTTCCTTTGAGCCTTCAGCTTTGAGCCATAAATGATTTTTATAATTTACCCCAAAGCCTCCAGATCGAACCGGGCCAATTGGTCCTTGATGGCCGAGAGGTCCTTTTTTTCTTCCAGGGCCTTTAAGATTTTTTTCCGTCCTTCCAGGGTGCCGAAAAGCAGACTGCCCACCAGTTGATTATCTTTAAGAACCAGTTTTCGATAGGTCCCGGCCGCCTGATTCTGATCGACAAAGGCCAAAAGCTTCCCTTCGGGATCGATGTCGCCGGCGGCTAATAAATCGATCCCGGCCACCTTGAGCTGATTGGAAGGGGTGGTTCCGGTATACTCAGCCGTCCCCCCGGCCATATTCAGACCGGCCACCTGGCCCTGCTTTTCCGAAGCCGGCCAGATGCCGTACACCATCCCTTTATGTTCGATGCCGTCACCGGCGGCATAGATATCCGGGATCTCCGTTTCCATCCGGTCCGAAACCGGGATGGCCTTGCCGATCTTCAAACCTAAATTTTGTCCTAGTTCCAGATTGGGCCTGACCCCGGCCGATATAATAATCAGATTGGTCTCAATGGACCGGCCATCCTCCAGAAGGAGCCCCTGGGCATGGTCATCGCCGGTGATTTCCTTGGAAACAACACCCAGATAAAAATGAAATCCCATCTGCTCCAAGCGGCCTTGAAGCAGGGCCGCACAGGCCGGATCGGTCTGCCGTGGAAGAAGACGGGGGAAGAATTCGGCAACCGTTACCTTCAAACCGGTCTTTCGAAGGCTGTTGCCCACTTCCAGACCCAAGAGCCCGCCGCCTATCAATAAGGCATTGGTCTTGCCGGCGGCAAAGGTCTGTATGGCCCGGGCATCCTTGAGACTGCGCAAGGTGAATACCCCAGGCTTTTCGGCCCCTTTAATAGGCGGTACAAAGGAATAACCGCCGGTGGCCAGTAAAAGTTTATCATAGGCGTACCGTTCTCCTGACCGGGTGACCACTTCTTTCCGGTCTTTATCGATTTCCTTAATTTTGGTATTCAGAAGAAGTTGGATCTTCTGGGCATCATACCAGGCGTTGGAACGGATCTGGAGTTTCGGCATCTCCAGTTCGCCGGCCAGGTATTCCATCAACCGTATGCGGCTGTAAAAAGGAAAGGCTTCATCGCTAAATATTTTGATTTCTCCTGCCGGGTCGGTTTTTCTGATGGTCTCTGCTGCGGTGGTGCCGGCAACCCCGTTGCCGATAATGATGTAGTTCATGAGTCACCTCCTCAATTGACGGATCGGAAAAATTTTATTGAAAGTATTATATTACACAATCCTCATCCTTGAAATTAAGTTGAGATCCATCGGCAAAAAACAGAGTCCCTTTAACCAAACCGGCAACGGGAGGACGTTCTTCGTAATGAAGTGAAGTGGAGAGGAGAAAAGGGGCTTCTGCTAAGAGAGATTGTAAGTCGGTCAGGTAACCTGTTAGAGACATATGGTTAAATCTTCAAGGTTCTTTATTTGCTCACGCAGATGATGGGATATCTCCAATTCCCCTTCAAGTTCAAGCAAATCCATATCCTGATTTTCAGGATGAGGCACTTCCCCCGCCATAAGGAGATCAGGATTGACCTGGAGTTGATGAGCTAATTGTTGAATCCTTTCCTCCGTCTGAAAAAGACTTTGTGAAAGGATACGTTTCTGTCGTTCGATAGCATCTTGAAGAACCGGAAGCACTTTTTGGGGTTCAGAAGTGATTATCTGAATTTTTTCCATAAAACCATCTCTTTTATTAATGATTCAATTTTTGTCTATAGTATAATCATTTCCAGATAACAATACAAGAAAGAACCGCCATGAAACTCGTCCTGATCCAGCCGCCCGTCCAGGATTTCTATGATACGGCCATTAGGCTTCAGCCCATCGGATTAGCTTATTTAAAGGGGGCGATGAAAAAGCACCTGCCGGAATGGGAAGTGGTGATCAAAGATTTTCATCAAGGCTGGGGCCGACGGACCATCGCCCTGCCCAAAGAGTTGGCTTATCTGAAAGACTATTACCCCTGGCCGGACCAAAGCCCTTTTTCATTGTTTCACCACTATTATCATTTCGGGGCCTCTCTTGAAACCATTGCCCGGGAAGTGGCTCAGGAAAAACCCGACCTGGTGGGGATTTCTTCGCTTTTTTCTCCTTATTTCCGGGAGGTGCTGAAATGCGCCGATACCATCAAGAAGGAATTAGAATGCCCGATTGTTCTCGGCGGTTCCCATTGCTCGGCCCTGCCCGAGTTGATGCTCCGCCATCCGGCCGTCGATTGGGTGATCCGGGGAGAGGGGGAAAGGCCTCTGATGGAATTGATCAAGGCCTGGTCCTCAGGCCAGGGGTTGGAAGGGGTTCAGGGGCTCGGATACAAAAAAGACGGCCGTCTATTCCTGAATCCCCCTGGCGTCCCTTTTCCCATCGAGGAACTTCCCATTCCGGATCTTTCCGATTTGGCCCCGGAAACCTATACCTATGAAAAGCGCCCCATGTGCTTTATCATGACCTCCCGGGGCTGTCCGCATCAGTGTTCCTTTTGCTCGGTACACACCACCTTTCCCGGCTACCGAAGGCGATCGGTAAGGGATGTTTTTGAAGAAATCAGGCTTCGTTATCAGGAGGGATACCGGGTCTTTGATTTTGAAGACGACAATCTGACTTTTGACCAGGGAGAGATAAAAATCCTCTGTGAAAAATTAGGCCGGGCCTTTCCGCCGGGGAAAATCGAACTGCTGGCCATGAACGGCATCTCTTATCAGAGCCTGAATTCGGAATTGTTGATTTTGATGAAAGAGGCTGGTTTTACCCATCTGAATCTTTCTCTGGTCAGTTCCAGTCCCGTGATCCGGAGAGAAGCCCTTCGACCCCGGGGGATGAAACACTATCTGGCGGTGGTCCATGAGGCTTTCCGCTTAGGGTTTAAGATTGTCTCTTATCAGATATTAGGTCTGCCCGGTGAATCACTCAACTCCATGATCCGGACCTTGCGGGTCAATTCCCAGCTCCCGGTCCTTTTAGGTGCCTCCCCTTTTTATTTAACCCCCGGAACCCCCATCGCTCAAAAGTTTCCGGAACCGACCGAGTCCGATGTCCTTAAATCCTGTCTCACGGCCATGGCCATTGAAACCGATAATTTCAAACGAGAAGATATTTATACCCTTTTTGCCGCCACCAGGATGATCAATTTTTTTAAGGGGCTGCGGTTTCACGACCCCACGATAAATCTTAAAACAGCCCTGGGGATTGCCCGGAAGGGGGGAAGGAGGTCGGCCCTGGGGGCCGAGATTTTCGAAAGGCTTTTAGCCGAAGGTCGACTCTATGCCGCCGTCAAAGAAGGGTATCGAGATCTGCCCCGCTTTAGAGCAGGTCTCTTTTCCGACCTCTGGTCCCGATTGGATCATATCAAAACCCAGGAGGGGAGAATTATTAAAACGAGTTAAATACAGTATTTCCAAAGGCAAAATAAGGGAAATACCTTATATCCCACCGGCTCCATCTCTATTAAAATTAAAATTTGCTATTTTATAAGGAAAACTATCACAGAAAGGAGGTGGATCGGGATGACTAATAAGCCGAACCCCACGGTGATGGCCAAGGAAGCTGCCTATTGGGATAAGATGAAGAAGGTCTTGAAGGAAAATCCTGGTAAGGTATGCCGCAAGTGAAAGAGTTGAAAATCTTAAACGTTGCTTGGATAGCAACGAAACCCGGTGGCGGATGGGCAGGGTAAAGAATCTCCTGCTTATCCGCCATTTTTCCTTTGATGATGGCGTGATCAAAACGAATCGAAAACCACCCGATAAAAAAAGTGAGGGTTTATGTTAACGGATAATGCTATGGATTTTTTTGTTCAGTGGCACCTCACCGAGCGCTGCAATCTTCGATGCCGGCATTGTTATCAGGAAGGAAAAGCCTCCCAGGAGATGTCCTTGGCTGAGATCAAACCGGTGGTACAGGAGATCGCCGATATGATCGAGGCCTGGTCAGAAGCCTATGATATGTCCTTCGCACCCAGTTTTAATGTCACCGGCGGAGAGCCTTTTCTCCGGCCGGACCTGTTTGAGATTTTGGAGGCCATGGGCCAAAAGGGATTTGAACTTTACCTGCTTTCCAACGGGATTTTGATAGACCGGGAAAAGGCCGAGCGGCTCTCTCAGTTGGGGGTGAAGGGGATTCAAGTCAGTATGGAAGGGCCGGAAAGGATCCATGAATCGATCCGGGGGAAGGGAAGTTTCGCAGCCACATTGGGAGGGATCGATCAACTGCTGACCGCGGGCCTTAAAACCACCTTGAATATGACTTTATCTGAGATCAACGCCCCTTATCTGGAAGAAATGGCCGTCCTGGCCGATTCCCTCAAGGTGGACCGTCTTGGTTTTTCCCGGCTGGTCCCTTCAGGCCGGGGGGTGGGATTGCTGCCGCATATGCTGAGCAAGGAAGAACTAAAGGACCTTTATCTGGAAGTCTTTTCGATCCGGTTTCCTGGTCTGGAAATAGTCACCGGCGATCCGGTGGCCTCCCAAATGGACCGCTTTGCCGAGACGGTGGACCTTGGGGCTGTGCCCATGGGCGGCTGTGCGGCCGGATTTTCCGGAATGACCATTTTACCCGATGGAACGGTTACCCCCTGCAGAAGGCTCCCGATCCCCATTGGGAATGTCAAAGAAGACTCGCTGCGTGAACTTTGGGTTACCTCTCCGGTACTCGAAAAGCTCCGGGACAGGAGCCAGTACCAGGGCAAATGCGGTTCTTGCAACCGATGGGCCAATTGCCGCGGTTGCCGGGCCGTTGCCTATGCCTGTTCCCAGTCCAGAGCAGAGAATGATTTCCTGGCCGAAGATCCCCAGTGCTTTTTGTAGTAGGAAATTATGGGTCAGGGGCCGGGGGGGCGGTTAAAGAATATAGTTGCAAGATGCAAGTTTCAAGTTTCAAGGTGAAAACCTTGCAACCCTGCCTTCGCCTATTGCCCATAGCCCATAGCCTCAAAACGTTTTCATGTTTCGCGGTGCCCTGCCAGGCATGAAGCTTAGGTTTGAAAATTTGAATGGTGAATTCAGTATTAGCCTATGCGTTTTTTAAAGGCCTCTTTCCGGATGTCTACCGCCGAGGCGTCTTCCTGCCGAAAGCCCTGTTTAATAACCGATTTACTATAATTTTATCATTAAAATACAGGGTTGACTCTATTCCATTAGCAAATGGGTTTTGGTAGTGTTTAATTTTGTAAAGGAATCTAAGCGCGTTATCTCCTTTTTCTGATAACTTGAAGGCCTAATATATTGGAAAAGGAAAAGGGAAATCCACAGTGATCAAGGTTGGGAAAGAAAACTCATGTCGATAGAGGTTTTTTTAGCCGATGATCACCCCTTAGTTCGAGATGGTCTGGAGGCCATCTTCAGGGCTCAGCAGGAAATAGTTTTTATCGGAAGTGCCGCAGATGGACGTCGGGCCGTGCAGCAGATCCTGAAGTTGAAACCGGATGTTGTACTTATGGATATTTCCATGCCGAACTTAAATGGGATCGAGGCCACCCGGCAAATCATCGAAAATCAACCGGCTATTGGGGTAATCATTCTCTCCATGTTTGATAACTTCGAATATATCAATCAGGCCTTTCAGGCAGGGGCTAAAGGTTACCTTCTCAAGTTGTCAGCCACTGAGGAAATCTTCGAAGCGATCCGGACGGTGCACACTGGCCACCATTATCTCAGCCAGAGAATTTCAGAGATCCTGGTTACCGAGGTTCTGGTCAAACGCGACGAACATTTAAAAAAAAGTCCGCTTGAACGTCTTAGTTCCAGGGAGCGGGAAATCCTGCAACTGGTCGTGGAAGGTTATTCGAGCGTTAAAATCGGAGAAACCCTGTTCATATCCCCCAAGACAGTAGAAACCTACCGCGGCCGTTTGATGGAGAAGTTGGGAATCTGCGATCTCCCCACCCTGGTTAAGTTTGCCATTAAGCACGGCCTTACCCCCTTGGAATAATCTTTCCCCTTATTCTGTTTGATCCAGCCATCCCTATCCATCGATCAAAGAGATTATCCCACTATTTTACTTTCCTCATTTGAAGCCTAAAAAAAGCCTCCCTTCAATTCTTTTCAGGAATTCCCCACAGGATATTCCGGGTTCTCCCGACTGACAAAGAAAAAAAGAAAGCCTATATTAAGATCAAAAGGATTAAAGCGCTTCCAAAGGTTATCCGGAGAGGGTGAAACCAAAGCCTGTCGATCTTAAAAATCAAAGATGGGTCAAAAATAAGAAAGGAGGTGTTGTTGATGAAAAAGTGGATCAAAAGTTTTTTAGCAGAAGAGGAAGGCGCCAATGCCATTGAGTACGGTTTGATCGCCTCATTGATCGCTGTGGCTATCATTACTGCGGTCACCGCAGTAGGAACTGCCTTAGTTACTAAATTCAATGCAGTGTCTACAGCCTTATAGCAGTTAATCCACAAACCGGGATCGACAAAGTCCATTTTAATACAGGGTGCATTATTGATGTCTGATTTCATAATAATGCATCCTGTCTCTCAGGACCGATAAAATATTTTTAAGGAATACTGTCTATATGATGAAAACACCGCAAACCTGGTTCTTATTGGCGGCCTTGATCTTAGCGGTAATAAATGACCTCAACTCTCAAAAGATCCCCAACCGTCTTACTTATCCGACCATGGCTTTATCCCTTATCTATTGGACAGGCTATAACGGCTGGTCCGGCTTCCTTTTCAGTCTGGCGGGTATCTTGACCGGACTCGCTGTTCTGATCGTTTTTTATCTGGCCGGTGGGATGGGGGCCGGCGATGTAAAGTTAATGGCCGCAGTGGGGGGATGGCTGGGACCTCAGGGTGTTTTCTGGGCCTTTCTTTATACGGGGATTTTCGGGGGAGTCTACGCATTAATTCTTATTCTGATCAATACCGTCTGTCAAGAAAGAATAAAGGGATGCTGGATAAACTTAAAAAGTTTTCTATTGACGCAACAGTTTGTTCCTCTCCCTGGTTCTAAAGAGAAAGCGACTCAGTTATGTTACGGATTAGCCATCGCCGCAGGTACGGTCTTCTCAATTTTAAAAAAGGGAGGATAGAAGGAGGTCATCATGAAACAAAATAAACCGATTATTTTGCTGGGAGTGGCTTTGGCGATCGCCCTGATCACCAGTTTGTTGTCATACAGTTGGCTGCAGAAGAGGGCGCAACTGCGGGAGGGGATGGCTTTAAAAACCCATCCGCTTGCCGTGGCGACCATGGATATCCCCTGGGGAAAAGTCATCACCAAAGAGATGATTACCATGAAACCCTTTCTCGGGGAAAGTTGTCCCCCGGGTTGTTTTACCAATGGGGCCAAGGTCTTCGGACGGGTGTTAACCTATCCGATCAAAAAGGATGAACTGATATCGGAATCCAGACTGGCCCCGGCCTCCATCGTCCAGGGCGGGGTAGCGGCTATCTTACCGGTGAATAAAAGGGCCATGGCCATCAAGGTGGATAAGGTGGTTGGGGTCTCCGGGTTTATTCATCCGGGCAACCGGGTGGATGTCCTGGTGACCCTCAATAAAGAAAAAGGTAAAAGTGAGAATCCGATAACCAAGGTGGTTCTGCAAAATGTTCTGGTGCTGGCTGCCGGTTCGGATGTGGAAGAGAAGGGGAAAAAGGAAAAGCCTGCCCAAGTCGATGTCATCACCCTGGAGGTTACTCCGGAAGAAGGGGAAAAGCTGGCCCTGGCCGCTACGGAAGGGAAAGTACAATTGGCCCTGAGAAATTATACCGACACGGAATCTGTTTTTACCAGAGGGACCACAGTTCCCTATCTGTTGGCCTCCTATAGCCCGGCCGATCCTCCGAATAATCCGGTTAAGAGAGTTACAGTCAAAAAAAAATCTTCTGAAAGTCAATCGTCGAATAACCAAAAACCCGAGCAGGTAAAAAAAGCTTTTTTTACCGTGCAATTAATCAAAGGCAATAAAGTCAGCGAAGTCAATTTTGAAAGAGGTGAAGACCAATGAAAATGGACCATTCCATTAAGTTTGGGATTTTGTGTCTATTGTTTTCCTTTCTGATTCTGCCGCCCCTGGGTCTTTTGGTTTCACCATCCTGCTGGGGGCAGGGACCGGAAAGGGTTTCCCTCCAAACCATCGCCCCCCAGAAATTGAATTTAATCCTGGGAAAGTCCATCATCATTCAAAGCCAAAAACCCATAAAGCGGGTTTCCCTGGCCGAACCGAGGATAGCCGATGCCATGGTCTTGACTCCTCACCAGCTTTACCTGGTTGGAAAAACCTCGGGTTCAACCAACGTCACTATATGGGAAGACGAAAATAAGATTTCCGATGTTTTGGACCTGGAAGTGGCCCCGGATCTCACTCAATTAAAGGAACGACTCCATACCCTTTTCCCGGAAGAAAAGGGCCTGCGTCTCCATTATAACCAGGATTATATCACCCTTTCCGGAACGGTCTCCAATTCAGCCAATCTTTCTCAGATCCTTTCCCTGGTGGAACCCTATGCCCCTTATGATAAAGAAAACAAAAAGGGCAGGATCGTTAATCTGCTCCAGGTCGGCGGGGTGCATCAGGTGATGTTGGAGGTGCGGGTATCCGAAATGTCTCGAAATGTGGTTAAAAGGTTTGGATTTAATTTCGGGCTCCTTAACCGCAGCGGAGAGATTGGCCTGACCTTGCTTAATAATTTATCGAATCTGCCCCCCAAAGGCTTGGCCCCCCTGAGCGGTTCGGGAGTTTATACTTCTATTGACGGCTATCCTTTGGATCCGTTGGCTGTTTCTTCCAACATTAATGGAGTGTTGCGATTTCTGGTCAACGGCACCCCCTGGACGGTTTTGATAGATGCTTTAAAGGAGAACGGTCTTTTAAAAGTCCTGGCGGAACCTACCCTCATCACCCAGAGCGGGCAGAAAGCCAATTTCCTGGCCGGTGGGGAATTCCCTATTCCTTATTCTTCCGGATTAGGAACCGTTTCGGTCGAATACAAACCCTTCGGTGTGGGATTGGCCTTCACTCCGACGGTATTAAGTAACGGTAAGATCCATATGCAGGTGGCCCCCGAGGTGTCCGAACTTGATTTCTCCAATGCCGTGGTCGTCCAAGGCTTTCTTTTGCCGAGTATCAATACCAGACGGGTGGCTACCTCCATCGAACTGGGGGACGGACAAAGTTTCGCCATTGCCGGTCTCCTTAAAGAAGATGTGCGGGAAGTGGTCTCCAAGTTTCCTGTTTTAGGGGACATCCCCATATTGGGTTCTTTATTCAGAAGCAGTGCTTTCCGGAAAAATGAATCGGAATTGATTGTTATTGTCACCCCTCATCTGGTGAAGCCTTTAGATATGACCAAACAGACGCTTCCGACCGATCAGTTTGTCGAGCCGACGGATTTTGAGTTTTATCTGTTGGGGAGTTTGGAGGGCACGGGAAAAGAAAAACCCAGACCTGGAAATCCTTCCTCCGCCTGGCCCACAACCCCCTCGAAGAAAGAGGAAGGGTTGGTCGGAAAATTTGGACATGCCGTTCCTCAATAGAGATGAAAGCGGAATGACCGGGAAATCGGGGAAATGGGAATAGCAGCGTAACCCGATTAAATACAAGGAGGATAAAATGACAACAAAATGTTTAATCCTACTGGGAATAATAGGTCTTTCTTCTTTGCCGGCTGATATGGTTTTTGCTCAAGAAAAAAATCTCAGCCGACTGGAAATGGATTACGGGACCTCTGTTAAGCTGGCCAGGTTTAACCAGATATTAAATCCACAGGCCGAAAAAAATCTGGAGCCGGTTGTCGGGTTGAATGCCCAGGCGGCCCAGAAGGCCCTGGAAAGATATTGGAAGGGTTTTGAAAAAGAGGATAAGTCTCCGGTTTATTCCATTAACTTCGGCACCATCAAATAAACATTATGGAGAAAACAATGAGATTGAAAAGTCAACGGGGCGGGGCGGCCGTAGAGTTCGGGTTGGTCCTGCCCCTCCTGGCGTTGATCCTTTTTGGCATCATTGAATTCGCCCTTCTTTTTTACAACAAACAAGTGATCACCAATGCCAGCCGGGAAGGGGCCCGTTATGGAATAGTCATGGCCGATCCCAGTATGACCGCGGGGCAGATTAGTACCGTGGTTTCCAATTATTGCAATAATTACCTGATCGGTTTTCCAAAGGCTACGCCTGCAATCACCTCGACGGTCTGCCCCGATCCGCCAAGGGGGATGTTTGGAACCAATGAGGTAACGGTCACCGTAAGTTATAACTATAATTTCCTGGCTTTCCCTAATCTACTGGCTCTTCTCGGCTCCGAAAGCATGAGCGGTCCCATGATTTTA
Organism: Deltaproteobacteria bacterium; assembly: GCA_016219225.1. Lineage (NCBI taxonomy): Bacteria > Pseudomonadati > Myxococcota > Myxococcia > Deltaproteobacteria bacterium. Next base: position 18,209 of record JACRBX010000287.1, on the reverse strand, counting down.
ACGGCCTCAACGGTAATGAAATGCGAGTGAAAAGGGATATGAAGATAAATTCGGGGCTAATGGCCAAAATAGAGGAAAGACGGGGGGCTACCGCTATCATGGCAGGTATAATGCTTTTTGTCCTGGTGGCCATATCCGCTCTGGCCATAGATGTGGGTTATATCCTGGCCTCCAGGAATGAACTCCAGAATATAGCGGATGCTTCGGCCCTGGCGGCTGCCAGTCAATTGGGGTCGATTTATGCGGGAATGACCTATGATGAGCAACAGGCCTACCTCTGTGACCCATCCACCCTTATAGCTATGGCTAAAGACATAGCCCTGAAAAACAAGGCGGCCGGACTAAATATCAGTATCGCCGACGGGGATGTTATCGTCGGCGTATGGGATAAAACGAACCGGGTTCTAACCCCGACTCTAAATCACCCGGATGCCGTAAGCGTAACGGCCAGACGGGATAATTCGGCCAACGGAAAAGTTGCCACCTTCTTTGCCAGCGTGTTCGGACAAAGCGATGTCCCCCTTTCCGCCGTGGCGACCGCCTCTTTAACCGGCCAGGGCACGGCCTTGCCGGGGGGGGTACCGCTGCCTATCGGCATTTCCAAGGCAAGGGTTGAGGCCGGGTGTCCGAATAACGGTGAAATCCAATTTGCCCCCACCGGAACCTGGGAGGGATGCGCCGGTTGGATGGTTTATGATACTTCGCCGGCCAGCGACAGTAAATTAAGGGCCATTTTGGATGGATTAACAAACGGCACCTATCAAAGTCCGGCTACTTATGCCGGGAGTACCTATTTCAATTTTATCGGTGGTGAACTAAGTACCAATACCTTCGAGGCCTTTCAGAATCTTTTTGATGCCATGAAGATAAAGAATGACGGCACAATGGATGCTGATAATGATCCGAATAGCTGGACGAGCACCCTGGTGGTTTATGACCGGGATGATTGTTCCAACCCGAATCAGTCGATTAAAATTGTTGGATTTACTACGGTTACTATCTATGAGGTGACATGCCACCCTAAGAGCATCAAGGCCCGATTCAAGTGTGATTACATAGATCTCGGTAGGGGCGGGGGGGGTAACAGCGGGAATATCGGTACTATTCCGGGGTTGGTTAAATAATATTTTATGAAAGAAGAGAAATCCCATGGATCCAAATCAAATATCCGTTCGATTAGCCATTGATCAGAAGGAAATAAGGAGCGAATTTGAAAAGATCATCCCCCAAATGGAAGGGTTTTCCCTTCAGAGAGTAGGGGATTCGGAACCGGCAGATCTTCTTATTATGGAATTAGGAGAAGATTTGATGAAGGCGTTTCAGCATATCCATTTCCTTCAGGCGTCCGGAGAGATCGGGGAGATTTTTTTAACTTCCCTGCAAAAGGACCCGGATATTTTAATCCGGATTCTTAGAATGGGCATCAAGGAATTTTTCCACCAACCCGTCAATAAGGATGAAATAAGAAAGGCTCTCATTCGTTTCAGGGCACGAAAATTAAATTTGAGTCAGATCCGGGGAAAAGGGAAGATCCTCCACCTTATAGGAAGCAAAGGCGGGGTGGGGACCACTACGGTGGCGGTCAACCTGGCCACCAGCCTCAGACAATTGGAGAAGGTTCAATCCGTTGCCCTGGTAGATATGAAATTGTTCTTCGGTGAAATTCCCCTCTTTCTGGATATGAGACCCTCTTTCGACTGGGGGGAAATCGTTAAGAACATCAACCGGGTGGATGCCACATTTCTGATGAGTATTCTTTCAAGGCACAGTTCGGGGGTCCATGTCCTGCCCTCTCCGACTATCTTGAACGGTCTGGCAGCGACCCCGGAGATGTCCGAGCGGCTTTTGAATTTATTGAAAGCCACCTTTGATTTTATTGTTATCGATGGGGGGCAATCTCTGAATAAAGCCGGTTTAAAGATGTTGGAGTTGTCCGATTTTGTGCTTCTGGTTGCCGAACTGAATCTCTCTTGCTTGACCAACCTTAAGAGGCTCCTCTGGGCTTTTAAGGAATTAGGATTTCCCGGAGAAGAAAAGGTCCGGATCATCATCAACCGCTATCAGAGGAGATCGCTCATTTCCCGGGAAGAGGCGGAGAAAAGTATTAATAAGAGAATTTCCTGGTTTATTCCCAATGATTACTCCACCACGACAGCCGCCATCAACCAGGGACGGACTCCCCTGGAGATTGAACCCAAGACAGAAATCAGTAAAAATTTCAGGGAATTTTCATCCACCTTTATGGAAACCCAAGAGGAAGAATCCGGGAAAAGTTGGACTTGGGGCGGAAATTTATTCAATCGGAAGATGAAAACAGCCCGTCAGACCGTTTAAAAAAAAACATTCTATGGACAGGAGTGAGAGGCATTTAAGATGGATATCACCGATCGAATGAATAGAGCCATTCCGTTGCATCCCAAAGGATTTTCACAGGCCCTTTCTGAGGAGACCGAAAGAGACCTGTCGACCAATGACTATTATGAGTTGAAAACCAGGATCCACGACCGCCTGCTGGATTTGCTCGATCTCACCCTGATCGACACCCTGGATAAAGGACTGCTTAGACAAGAGATAAAAAAGTTGGTTGAGAAGATACTCTCGGAAGAGAAAAAAAGTCTACCCTTGAATTTTTTTGAGCGGGAGAGATTATTCCGGGAGATCCTGGATGAGGTGTTGGGCTTGGGACCGCTGGAACCCTTCCTGCAAGATCCGACGGTATCGGATATCCTGGTCAACACCTATAGACATATTTATTTGGAGCGGTTCGGGAGACTGGAGAAGACCGAGGCCCGATTTAAAGATGATATGCACCTGAAGAGGATCATCGATAAGATTGTTTCCGCTGTAGGGCGCAGAGTGGACGAATCCTCACCGATGGTGGATGCCCGGTTGTTTGACGGCTCCCGGGTCAACGCCATTGTTCCACCTCTGGCCATCGACGGTCCGATCTTATCCATCCGGCGTTTTGCCGTTGATCCCCTGGAGATGAAAGACCTGATTGCCTTAAAAACAATTATTCCGGAACTGGGGGAACTGATTAAAGGAATTGTCAGGGCCCGGTTGAATGTGCTTATCTCCGGCGGCACCGGGACGGGAAAAACCACATTGCTCAATGTGCTTTCCCGATTCATCCCTGCGGAAGAACGAATCGTCACTATTGAGGATTCTGCGGAGCTTCAGTTAAAACAGGAGCATGTGGTCCGTCTGGAAACACGCCCCCCGAATATTGAGGGCAAAGGCGAAATCACCCAACGGGACTTGGTGATCAATAGTCTGCGCATGCGGCCGGACCGGATTATCGTCGGTGAGGTAAGAGGGCGGGAGGCCCTGGATATGCTTCAGGCCATGAATACCGGTCATGATGGTTCGTTGACTACCGTTCATGCCAATTCGCCCCGGGATGCCTTGATTCGTTTGGAGACTATTGTTTCCATGGCCGGACTCAGGATTTCCGTGGAATCCCTTCGTAGATATATCAGCTCGGCTCTGAATGTGGTTATCCATCTCAATCGTTTGATCGATGGTAGCAGGAAAGCGGTCAGTTTTCAGGAAATCACCGGCATGGAAGGGGATATCATCACCATGCAGGAAATATTTTCCTTTGAACAGACCGGTATCGATTCCAGCGGAAGGGTGCAGGGAAAGTTTCGATCGACCGGTATCAGGCCCAGATTTATTGAGAAGTTTAAGGCTTTTAATATACCGGTCGCTATGGATCTATTCGATCCTCAAAAGGTTTATGAGATTTAGAAGGATACTGCAATGGAATTAATCATCACTATGGGGATATTTGTGGTGACGGTAATGCTGGTAGAGGGGGTTTATCTGGCTATAAGGGCCATGCGCAATCCGGAATGGAAACGGGTCAAAACACAGTTAAATCTGTTATCCTCCCAAACTTCCCAGGAAGAGGCCTTAGACATCGAACGGAAAAAAATTTTGAGCCAGGTCCCCTGGTTGGACAGGATGCTCTGGCGTGTCCCTAAGATCAGACGGTTGGAACGGATTCGGGAGCAGGCCCATACGGAGTATCCGCTTGGTTTTTTCATTTTAATTGCGATGATTTTGGCCGTCCTGGGATTTTTTCTGGGCTCGATAACGACTTCCGCCCATTGGCTGTTTCGCCTGCCGGGGGCCGCTTTCTTAGGGGCTTTGCCGTTCCTTTATTTAACTATTAAAAGAAAACGCCGGATGGAAAAGTTTGAAAGGCAATTGCCGGATGCCTTGGATCTGATCGTCCAGGCCTTGAGGGCCGGCCATGCCTTCACCACCGGTTTAAAAATGGTGGCTGAAGAATTCAAAGATCCCCTGGGTCCTGAATTTGATCGGACTTTGGGTGAAGTTAATTTCGGGATTAATATCAACAGGGCCTTAAAAAATTTACTGAACCGGCTGGATTGTCCGGACTTGAGATTTTTTGTCATGTCCATCCTGCTTCAGAGGGAAACAGGGGGTAATTTGGCTGAAATTCTGGGAAACATCAGCCGTCTGATGCGGGAACGATTTAAATTCCAAGGTAAGGTTCGCACTTTGTCGGCGGAGGGGAGGCTGTCAGCCATACTACTGATTGCCCTCCCCTTCTTTGTGGTTTTTGTCTTAATCATCATCCGGCCGGAATATATAGGATTTCTGGCCACAGACCCGATCGGCAGAATACTGTCGGCGGTGTCTATGGTGTTCATGGCGTTGGGCGTAATCGTGATGAAAAAAATGATTGCCATTCGAGTTTGAGAGGATAGAGCCATGGAACCCATGATGGTATTGATTCCGGTTCTGGTCTTTTTCGCTACGCTATTATCGGTTGCCGGTATAGCCGGATATCTTAAATACCGCAGCGAGCGTCAGGAGATCATTAATCGTCTCCAAGGGACGGAAAGAAAGACAGAGTCCGAAAATAACGCGGAGAGCGGAGATTCCCCGCTTAAAAAAATAGTCCTGAGTATTGTCAGCACCTTCAGTGGCCTGACCCAGCCCAAAAAAAAGGAGGAACTCACACAAACGCGACAAAAATTCCTCCGGGCCGGATATCGCAACCCCAAGGCCTCGCTCCTCTTTTACGGTGCCAAGGCCTTCCTGCCGGTTGCGATACTTGCCCTTTCTGTAATAGCCTATTTTTTTATCGACCATACCATGCCGGTATTTAAAGTTGTAATTTTTTCCCTTATCCTGGCTTTAGCCGGATATTATCTGCCCGATCTCTGGCTGAGATTACGCCTGGCCCGAAGAAAAGATGCGATATTTAAGGGATTTCCGGATGCCTTGGACATGCTGGTGGTTTGTGTGGAAGCCGGCATGGGAATGGATGCGGCAATCAGCCGGATCGCGGAAGAAATGGCTTTGAGCAATAAGATCCTGAGCGATGAGTTGCGGCAGGTTAATTTGGAAGTGCGAGCTGGGAAATCACGTCAGGAAGCCTTGCGGAATTTGGCTTTCCGGGCGGATCTGGAGGACGTGGAGAGCCTGGTGTCCCTTTTGATACAAACCGACAAATTCGGCACCAACATAGCCCAGGCCTTAAGGGTCTATTCCGACTCCATGAGGACCAAGAGATTTCAAAAAGCAGAAGAGATCGCCGGAAAGCTTACCGTGAAATTAATCTTTCCCCTGATTCTCTTCATTTTTCCTTCTCTATTTGTGGCCATCATGGGCCCGGCTATGATTAGAGTCTACAGGACCTTTTTGGGATAATATTTTTAAAGGGAAAAGGGGCACTCGAACCGATGGAGGAGGCGTTATGAACATCAGGAATAGGAGATGGATGCTGGTGGGAATGGCTTCCCTGACGGGATCTTTCCTGCTTTTGCAATGGGGATGTTCCGCCATGAATAGTTTCTTTGAGGGGACCCCTTCGGGATCAGCGGTCTTGAATTCGACCGTTGCTGAGAAGGATATGAACCAATTTATTTCCCAATTTCGGCCTAACTATGGAAATCCGGATTCCCATTATTTGTTGGGCTGTTATTATCAGGAGAGGGGAAAGCATCCCGAGGCGATAACAGAATTTAAAAAAACGCTTATCCTTAATCCCCAATACGTTAAAGCCTACAATGGAATCGGGGTTTCTTATGATCTGTCCGGAGATTTTTTGAAGGCCAGCGCCTTTTATCAAGAGGCCTTAAAATTGAATCCCAACCTGGATTATGTGTATAATAATATGGGATATTCCTTTCTGTTGCAGGGAAGGCCGGATGAGGCCGTTTCCGCTTTTCAAAAAGCCATAGCCTTGAATGACCGAAATGAAAGATATCACAGCAATCTGGCCCTGGCCTATGCCGAAAAAGGTGATCATGATCTGGCCTTTGCCGAATTCGCACAGGCCGGGGGGAAGGCCCAGGGCCATTACCATCTGGCTAATTTCCTTTACGGAAAGGGATCCTTTGAGAAAGCCCGGGAGCATTATCGGGTGGCTATCAGACTGGACCCCTCTTTGCAGGATGCCAAAATCCGTTTGGAAGCCACCGAGAGCCTGTCCAGGATCACTCTGTCTGTTTCCTCTCCTCAATCGGCTCCACCGCCTTTACAACTGGCCTTGCCTGGTCCTGATGCAAAAAATGATTTAGAGATTCCTCCGGGAAAAGCCGTACATCCCCTGGAGGAAAAATATTTTAATGAATCAACGAATACCGGGCAGGCCTTCAGGGAAAATGATTGGACACCAGCCCAGCCGGTTCCCATCGAAGTTTCCAACGGCAACGGAATCAGCCGGATGGCCAAAGCCGTGGGTGCGTTTTTGAAGGAAAAGAATTTCAAAATAGCCCGATTAACTAATGCCGATACGTTTGATCATACCGGAAGCAGGGTTTATTACCGCCAGGGGTATCTGGAAACAGCCCGCAAAATCGAGCGCAAGATCCCGATAGTCCTGAAGATGGAAGAGATCAAGAAGCTGGATCGTCCAGACCTGAAGGTTAAAATACTGATTGGGAAGGACATGATTCCTCATAGAAAAATATTTTTCAAGGGAGACAGGACATCATGAAGTCTCAACGTTATCCCCTATTTATTTATTTTTCCATTTTTTTAACTGCCCTGGCCCTTTTGACGGGATGTGCTTCTCCGAATGCACAGCAAGGCCTGTTCAAGGATAGCGATTATAAAAAGATCATGGAACGACAGCGCCAGAAACAGGAGGCCATGGCAAAAACCGATGAGGAAGCCGCCAGGAAAATCCCGGAGATGAGTGCCCCGGGACATGAAGAATTAGGCGATCATTATCTCCGGGCGGGGAATACCGATCTGGCCTTCCTTCAGTATGACAAGTCTTTAAGGTTAGAGCCGAAAAGAACCGGAGTGCATTATAAAATAGCCTGCCTTTTTCTAAAAAAAGGTCTGGTTGAAGAGGCCAAAACGGAGTTCCGGCAGATCTTAAAAGAAAGGCCTGACTATGCTTTGGCCTTCGAAGGCTTAGGTCGGGCCTATTTTAAGGCCCATGATCCGAAGGAGGCCGAAAAAGCCCTGTCACAGGCCCTTCGGATCAACTCCGAGCTGTGGCTGGCTCATAATCTTTTAGGGGTCATTTACGATCAACAGGGGCAGTTGGATAAGGCCATAACCCATTATCAGGCGGCCATTGCGCTCAAACCCAATATGGGCAGTTTGTTTAATAACTTAGGCATGTGCTATTTCCTCCAGGGAGAACATCAGAAGGCCCTGACTTCCTATAATGAAGCCATAAAAAAAGGCTATACCGATTCAAGAGTGCATAATAATCTGGCTCAGGTTTTAATTGGATTAAAAAAATATGATGAAGCACTGCAGGCCTTTAAAGAAAGCGGAAAACCGTACCTGGCCTACTACAACATGGGAACAATCTACTTAAGGGAAGGAAAATATCCAGAAGCCATCCAACATTTTGAAAAGGCCATGGCCGGCAATCCGGCTTATTTCAGTCCAGCCGCTGAAAAATTGAAAATCGCCCAACAGGCACTTTTCAAGGGAGCCGCCAAAGCCGAAAGCGGGAATTCAGGTGAATAGTATGTTCAAAATAGATTGGGGAAAAATTCTGGTTATTCCCATTTTCACCTTATTGCTGGTAATAAATATCTATGGGTTTTTGGAAAAATCAAAGGTCTTTTTCCCTGTCGCCTCTTTAAAAGTGATCGAATTGATCCATCAATCCCTGGTCATCGGGTTTTATGGCCTGCTGGTTTTACTTTACGTCTTCAGACACAGGGCCAAATCAACCAGTACTTCTTTGGCGGTTAATACGGCCGCCTTATCAGCCACCTTTCTTCCCTTCCTTATTCCTCTTCTAAACCAAAAGAGATTAGAAGATCCATCGGTTCTTATTGCCGGAGATTTAATCATTCTCTTCGGCATGGGCCTGACCATTTATGCCCTTTTAACGTTGGGGCGCAATTTAAGCATTATTCCCCAGGCCAGGAATTTGATACAAAACGGACCCTATCGCCTGATAAGACACCCCTTATATGCCGGAGAATTGATCAGTGTCCTGGGCCTTATCCTGGTGCATCATAATGCCTCTCAAGTCGCCGCCTTCTTTCTGCTTATCGGCTTGCAGACCTACAGGGCCTTTCAAGAGGAAAGGCTCCTCTCCCGGATGTTCGCTGAATATGAATCCTATAGCTTAAAGACCTATCGATTTTTACCCGGTGTATTTTAAGAAAAAAATGGTCTCTAGGCTCCCGGGGCCTCTCAGGTGAAATGGATTGAGGCATTCCGAATTCCCTTAATTTTAGTGGCCCCGATCTACTCCGGATAAGGCCTTGCGTACAAAACCGCTCTCTATCCATCCCCGGTTTACCATAAGCGGATTACTTTTTTCCCGTCCCGTAATTCGGCCCTTATTTTTTCCATATGACGCAAGGAGGCTATTTCCCTTTCCAGGTCGGAAGGCTTTATCTGGAGTCTTTCAACAATCCTCGGGAATTCCACCCCGCCAGTTTCCTGTAGATATGCCAAGATTTTTGCCTGCAGGGGATTGATCTCAGCCCTTCCGGTTTCTTTTTGAAAAGACTTGGCTGAATGAACGGCCCAGGGATCGCAGGACCGGGCCGGGGAAAGGGCATCCATATAACAATCCTCACATAAAAACCGGCCGTGGATTTCCCTTTCCTCTCCCGGTTCGATTTGATCCCGACATTTTTCGCATTCCATTCTCATTCCTCTAAAACGCCTCCTCCGGGATATCCACCGCCGACATATCCTCCTGCCGAAGGGCCGCATGGCGGGAGAAAACATTGGTCAGGATATTGCGGCAGAAGAAGCGGACCGTCTCCATCTTACCCCGGTAAAAGATCCCGTTGGCCGAGGCCGGATCTACTGTTTTGAGTTTGTCCCGGGCCACCAGCCCTTGTTCGAGCATCAACTGGGCCAGGACCGCTTCGGACATGCACTCCTGGAAGCGGGTGGCGGAAAGGGGGATCAGTTTAAGACGTCCGTCCTGAAAATAGTGCATCAATCGTTCGGCATAGTCCCTTAAGATCGCCCCGGCCTTATTCAGCAGATCAAAATCCTGGGCGAAGTCCGGGTCTTCCTGATGGGTCTGGGCGAAGTCCATCAGATTCTCCAGCCAGCCCTGGAAAACAGCGCCGCCGGCCATCATCAGCTTCCGGCCGATCAGATCCAGAGACTGGATATAGGTGGTGCCTTCGTAGATCGAAGCACTTTTCACATCCCGGGTGTATTGCTCGACCGGGAATTCCCGGCAATAACCCACCCCTCCCAGAACCTGGATGGCTTCCCGACAGAGCAGGTAAGCGAAGTCGGAGCAGTAGGCCTTGACCAGGGGCGTCAAGAGATCGACTGTCCGGCCGGTCTCCTGTCGGACCTTTTCATCGGGATCGTGATTGGAAATGTCGGTCAGGTAAAAGAGTTTTAAAACAAAGGCCCGCATGGCCTCCGTCCCGGCCTTGAGCATCATAAGCATGCGGCGGACGTCCTCGTGTTCGATAATCCGGACTCTCGGGGTGCTCCGGGCGGTGAAGGGCGGTCCCTGAAGGCGTTCCCTGGCGTAGTAGCGGGCGGCATCATAGGCACTGGCGGCCACCCCCTGGGCCAGAAGGCCGGTGCCGATACGGGCCTCGTTCATCATCTGGAACATCTTGGCTATGCCGCTGTGGGGTTCGCCGAGCAGAAAGCCCCGGCAGCGTCCGTTCTCTCCGAAGCTGAGCCCGCAAGTAGCCGAGCCGTGTAAGCCCATCTTGTGTTCGATGTTGGTACAAAAGACGTCGTTCGGCTCTCCCAGAGAGCCGTCCGGATGGACCCATATCTTGGGCACAATAAACAGACTGATCCCCTTTGTCCCTGACGGGGCCCCTTCGATACGGGCCAGGACCAGGTGGATGATATTCTCGGTCAGGTCCTGTTCCCCGCCGCTGATAAAGCGTTTGGTCCCCTCTATCTTGTAAATTCGGGGGTCGCCGGCCGAAGGATCGGGGACGGCCTTGGTGCGTAGGTAGCCGACGTCGCTTCCGGCCTCCGGTTCGGTCAGACACATGGTTCCGCCCCAGATGCCGGTAAACATCTTCTCGCAAAACAGGGCCTTGTCTTCCCCGGTGCCGAAGGTCTCGATAAGATGACCGGCCCCGATGGCCAGGCCGGAATAAATTTTTATGGCCGTGTTGGCGCTGATGAAGTATTCGGCCACTTGCCCGTAGATCGCCAAAGGCAGACCCTGCCCGCCATGTTCTTGTGAGGCGGCCAACCCATGCCAGCCGTTTTCCGAGAGAACCTTCCAGCAGTCGTGGAAGGAGGCCGGGACCTTGACGCGGCCCTGGTCATAGACCAGACCCTGCTGGTCGCCGTCCTGCAAGGTGGGGCCGATGGCTTCCCTGGCCACCTTGAGACCTTCGTCCAGGATCATCTTGAAGTCTTCCAGACTGAAGTCTTTAAAGGCTTCGTATTGAAGCAATCTTTGTAGATCCAGGGTTTCAAAGAGTACGAATTTCGGATCGCGGTCGTCCCGACGGAAAAAGTTTGTTCCCATAATGATCTCCTTTCTTTTTTGACAGCAGGCCCGGGATTTGGTATTAAGTTAGAAAATACAGTTTCAAGATGCAAGATGCAAGTTGCAAGAGGCTATAGGCGAAAAAACCATAAATTCATTTTTATCTTGCATATCGCCTATTGCCCGTAGCTCCTAAAAAAAATTTCATGTAACAAATTCTTAGCCCGAATAATGTTAGAATCTAACGGTAACCCGATCAAAAATCAAATGATTTTTAAAGGAGAATGAGCATGCAAGATGTCTATGAAAATCTAAGAGCCCACCTCGATTCCCTGCCCGGCGGGTATCCGTCCACCGAGACCGGAGTTGAAATCCGTATACTCAAACGTCTGTTCACCCCGGATGAAGCGGATCTGGCCCGGCACCTGAGTCCGAAGCTGGAACCAGCGGCGGTGATCGCCGGGCGGGCCGGCTTGAGCGAGGAAGATGCGGCCCCCAGGCTGGAAAAAATGGCCAGAAAAGGGCTCATTTTCAGTATAGAAGCTAAAGACAGACCTCCGGCCTACATGGCCGCCCAGTTTGTGGTGGGCATCTGGGAATATCACGTCAATGTCCTGGATGAAGAATTCGTCAGGGATATGGAAGAGTATACGCCCTTCCTGAATAAAGAGTCCTTCGATAAGTTGCCTCAGCTCCGGACCATCCCGGTGGGGAAAAGTATCGATGCCGGAATGGAGATACTGCCTTACGAAAGGGCCGAAGAACTGATCCGGAAACAAAAGAAATTTTTGGTTGCTCCCTGTATCTGCCGCAAGGAATACCATCTGAAGGGCGCCGGCTGCGACAAGCTTTCGGAAGCCTGCCTTATCTTCGGCTGGGGGGCGGATTATTATGAGCGAAACGGACTGGGACGGGTTATCTCCCTGGAGGAGACTTTAGAGATCGTTCGAAAGGCCGAAGAGGAGGGCTTGGTGTTACAACCGAGCAATACCCAGGAAATCGTCAACATCTGCTGTTGCTGCGGCGACTGCTGCCAGATCCTCTTGAATCTCAAAAGGCATCCCGTCCCCGCGGCCATGGTCTCCTCCCCTTTCGTCGCCCGGTTGGACAGGGAGACCTGCACCGGTTGTGAGACCTGTCAGGAGCGCTGCCAGATGGAAGCCCTGGGCCTGGAAGAGGAAAAGGCGACCCTCAACCCGGATCGCTGCATCGGTTGCGGTCTGTGTGTCTCCACCTGTCCCAGCGGGGCCTTGACGCTGGAACGGAAACCCGAAGGAAGCCAGCCGGCGGTTCCCAAAAATCAAATGGAGGCCTTTTCTTTGCGCCTCCAGGCCCGGGCCCGGGCCAGGGCTGATCTGGGCGATAAGATGGAGCGCCTCAAAAAGGTTTAATTTGGGGAGGTCCTCTGCTCTACCATTCGGTTAGAGCAGAGGATTAAGGGGACTTACCTGATCTTAAAGCATGGAACTGATAATCAACCTTTGAATCTGGTTGGTCCCTTCATAGATCTGGAGGGCCTTGGCATCTCTTAAATATTTTTCCAAGGGCCAACCGCGGGTATAACCGTTCCCTCCCAGGATCTGAATGGCCTTACTGCAGACCCTTTCGGCCATTTCCGAGGCAAATACCTTGCACATGGAAGAGGCTTTGGTGGAATCCAACCCCCGGTCTACCAGCCAGCAGGCCTTCCAGGTCAGGAGCCTGGCGGCCTCAATCTCTGTTGCCATATCGGCTAACATGAAGGAAATGGCCTGGTTCTCGATGATCGGGCGGCCGTATTGCCGGCGTTGGCGGGCATAATCCAGGGCCGTTTCCAGGGCCGCCCGGGCCACCCCGACGGCACTGGCTCCCAAGCACGGCCTGGTCATATCCAGGGTCTGCATAGCTATCAGAAACCCGCTGTTTTCAGTGCCGAGCAGGTTATCCACCGGGACCTGCACGTTATCGAAGATCAACTCGCCGCTTTGGCAGGCTCGCAGCCCCATCTTGTCATCCACCGCACCCAGGGTCAGGCCTTTGGAATCCCCGTCCACGATAAAGGCATTAAGCCCGCCATGGCGTTTCTTTGGATCGGTAGTGGCAAAGACGACATAAAACCTGGCCAGACCGGCATTGGTTATAAAGGTCTTGGTCCCATTGAGGATATCATAATCCCCCTTTCTGATTGCCAGGGTTCTGATGGCGCCGATATCCGACCCGGCCTCGGGCTCGGTCACCGCCAGGCCGGCCAGTTTGTCATTCTCCCCGCAGACCAAAGGAAGGTAGCGTCTTTTCTGGTCTTCATTCCCGACCAGGTTCAGGCAGGTGGTGGCCAGCCAGGTCCCACCCAATACCTCGCTAATCCCCAGGCAGACGGCACATAATTCCTCAAAGACCACGGCGGTAGTGAGAACGCCGACCCCCTGTCCGCCATATTCTTCAGGAATACATAATCCCGGCAGATTAGCCTTGGCAAATCTTCTGACAATCCCCCAATCAAATCCTGGCCCTTGACGTCTATCCAGTTCAGCGGCGTAAGGTTTCATCTCTTTTTCGGCAAATATCCTGACTGTTTTCTGATAGACGAGTTGTTCCTCGTTGAGGTCGAAGCCAATCATCGCAAACGATCCCTCCTCCATTTGATATATTCAAGGAGATATACCTTCTCCTCTGCCGGCATTTCAGAAAGTAAGGTCATTATCTCGGACAGAATATCATCTTGATTTTCTTTCTGTTCACTAGGCACCGGTTTAATGGACTCTTCCAGGAAATAGCTTAAGGGTTTATTCAGTTCACGGGCTATTTGTTCAATATTAGGGAGATAAAGACGTCTCTTACCCAACTCGTAATTAGACAGGGCCGCCTGGGTATACCCCAGCCGGGAGGAAAGTTCCTCCTGGGAAAGACCGGCCTCTTCCCTGGCCTTTTGAATCTTTTTACCTATGGTCTTATAGATCATCGATCCCAAATTTATGAGGACATTATAATTATAATGATGGTCTCGTAAAAACTCGTCATTCCCGCGCAGGCGGGAATCCAGGCTATATGTAACTAATTCAAAACACTGGATTCCCGTCCCCGATTAAGACATTCGAGGACAAGCTTTCACGAGGAATGACGTAAATCGGCGCTTTTGGACTTATTACGAACGCATCAATAATAACAAATTTTTTGAATTTTTACAACAATTCGTCTTGACAAATATTACAATTTGTTATATAGAGTTTCTTAACGACAATTTGTTTTAGGCCAGATAGAATTTCCAAAACAGGAGGTTATAGGTCTAAGGTTCAAAGAAAACCGTAAGCCCCATTCCATTCACCTTGTCACCTTGAACCCTATCTTCATATGAAAGGAGGTTTTGAAATGATACCAGATCGGATTCCTCTCGAAAAAGAAGAATTAAAGGAACTATTAACCAAGGGTTGGATGACCCACGATGCCATGTGGTTTTATCACTGCCTGCAGGAATTCGGAATCGAGAAGACTAACCTGGTCAACAAAGCAGCGGTTAAGGCGATGGCGTCCATAGAAATTAAACGCCTCCAAAAGGCCTTGGGCCAGGGAAAATTTAATACTATTGATGAATTTAAACATTTTTTTGAGAAAGTCATGGCTATCGTAGCCGGCAGATTCATGAAATATTCTAACCGTTACGCCGACAATGTTATGCGCAGTGAGTGGGAGTCGTGCTTTGCCTATGAGGGCGTCAAGGCTCTGGGCGTCGCTGACCGCTATGAATGCGGTATCATGTTGCGGATTGAAACCTGGTTTGATACCCTGGGAATAAAATTTGAAGTGGAGCCCAAAGTGGTGGGTTGCATGATGCATACCGACGGAAAATGTTTTAGGGACTATCGATTTTACTTTCACCAATAAACTTCAAAGGAGGAAAGGTATGGTTATCAACGAAGACATTTGGAATATGGTACAACAACACCTGGGTTATAATGATGAGGAAATGAAAATTTTTCGTGCCGATCCCCGGAATGAAGATGCCTTATCCAAAACGGCTCCCATGTTGAATAAAACGATTGTCGTCGAGGTCATTGAATCTCATGGTTGTGACAGCGGGCATAAGGCCGGCGACAAGTTTTATTTTGACGGCAGAGGCATTAGCCTTTTAACCAAATTGGGTCCGGCCCGGATCTGTATCTTTGCCTTGCATTCGATTTCTCTGGCCATGCCGGCCCTGGCCGAGCTTTCCTATGCCGGCGTTGACCCCAATGAAATGCGCTTCAGACGATTCGGGTGCCCGGATGTGGGGATACAATGCGGCGGTTGGGGACATATCGTCATGGAAGCCCGGGTCGAAGATCGTCAGAAGATGAATAAATAGATCAGAGGCTGTATGCACCAATAGGAAGGGACCTTGGCCATGAATCAGCTCGAAATACATGAATTAAAAGAGCTCCTGATCAAATGCTGGATAACCCATGACGGCCTGTGGTTCGCCAACTGTCTGCAGCAATTGGGGATTGAGAAGGCCAATGCCTTGAATCTGGCCTCCATCAAGTCGCTTTCGGCCATTGAGGTTCCCAGAATCACCAAGGCCCTGGGGATGGAAAAGGGTGAAATCAAAACCTTTGAAAAATTCAAAGAAGGCTTCGAAGCCCTGTTCAGAGTCGTCAAAGGGGACTTCATGCGATTCAACTATAGTTTTCCGGCCGACAATCTTATGGCCTGGGAGATGGAGCGCTGCTTTGCCTATGAAGGCATGAAGCGGCTGGGAGTGATCGATCAATATCGGTGCGGGGTTCTTTACCGGATCCAGTGTTGGTTCGATGTCCTGGGCCTGGAGTGCCGCTTCGATCCCCCGGTGGGTTCCTGTCTGATACCAAAGACCGGGAAGTGTTCCGGAGAGATCCGGTTTTTCTTTTAGTTCTAAAATAGATTTTTTGGCACGGATTACACGGATTACACGGGTTAAAGCAATGGGGTATCCCTTAATCCGTGTTGAGTCTGGCTTGAGGGATGGCCAATATCCGCCTTCGGCGGAAGCTGGTCTCAAGAAAAGGGAAATCCCTTTTCTTGAGAAATGAAACGGTTAATCCGTCTAATCCGCGTGTCAGGCTTTGTGCCTGACCCGTGCCTAAATAAGCCTTTGACTGTTCAATTTTCATCTTTCGTGATTCCCCCGCCCCCCGACCCCATTTTTTTAGTCACACCTGACGGTTTCAAAGAGTCAAAAGGAATAAGAAGGCAGAAAAGGAAGAAAAAAATATGGGATCGGATGTTGAACTGTTGGTCAACGCCGCAAAAGAAGGGGATATAAAGGCTCTGGAAGACCTGATCTTGAAGATTCAAGATAAGATCTATGGGCTGGCCCTGAGAATGCTTTATAATCCGTCCGATGCCGAAGATGCCTCCCAGGAAATATTGTTGCTCTAAATAAAAAAAACGGAAAGGAAAAGAACATGGAGAAGATGATTGCTTTTTGCGGTATGGGCTGTACCGAATGCCCGACTTTCCTGGCCACCCAGGAGAATGACGATAGTAAAAGGAAAAAGGTCGCCGAACAATGGTCCCAATTTTTTCAAATGTCGCTCAAACCGGAAGACATCAATTGTGACGGATGCCATTCGGCAACCGGAAGACTTTTCAACCACTGCCAGGTTTGCGAAATCAGGAAATGCGGTCAGGAAAAGGATCTCAAGAATTGCGCTTTTTGCAATGAATATCCCTGCCAAAAATTGACCAACCTATTTATGCTGATCCCCCAAGGAAAAGCCAACCTGGAGGAGATAAGAAAAACGCTGTAACAGCCCGGAAAAAAAGACCCCTTGACCTCATAGATAGAAACCGTTATCTTCTTCAATAAGTTATCCAACAATGAAGGGGGTAAGGAAAAATATCCGGGGAGGGCGGCCATGGATTTTGATTTAACCGAAGAGGTCAAGGGGATTCAGGAAACGGCCCGCCGTTTCGCCGAAAAGGAGATTTCCCCCCATATCAAAGAAGAAGGATTTAAAAGGGACCTGGTGACCAGGATGGGCGAACAGGGGTTTTTCGGTTGCGCCTTTCCTGTCCGCTACGGCGGATCGGAGGCCGGTTTTCTGGCCCATTCGGTGGTTTGCGAAGAGATCTCCCGGGTCGATTCAGGTCTCAGATCTTTATTCAACCTCCAGGCCATGACCGTCCCCTACACCATCATGGAATGGGGAACTCCGGAGGCCAAAGAGCGGTACGTGGGCGACCTGGTTCAGGGAAAAAAGATCGGTTGCACCTGTTTTTCCGAACCCAACGCCGGTTCCGACCTTTCCGCCATCGAGACCCGCATCGAAGACCGTGGCGAATATTTTGAAATCAACGGGGCCAAGACCTGGATCTCCAATGGCAGCGTGGCCGAAGTGGCCCTGGTTTATGGGACCTATGACCGGAATCTTAAACACCGGGGTTTATGCGCCGTGGTGGTCGATACGGCCCAACCGGGCTGGACTTCCCGGGAAACCCCTAAGTTAGGCGATAAATCTTCACCTATTGCCGAAATCCATCTGGAAAATGTTCGGGCCCCCAAAGAAAATCTTTTGGGCCAATGGGGAGAAGGGTTTATAGTGGCCATGACCGCCCTGGACCGCGGTCGGATCAGCGTGGCCAGCGGGGCCATCGGCCTGGCCCAGGCCTGCTTGGAAGCCTCGGTGGCCTATGCCAACCAGAGGGTCCAGTTCGGAAAGCTCATCCGGGAATATCAATTGATCAAAGGACTGGTGGCCGAAATGGTCGCCCAGATCGAGGCCGCCCGTCTTTTGGTCCGCCGGGCCGCCTGGCTCAACGACCAGGACCGTCCCTTTTCCCGGGAGATCGCTATTGCCAAGTATTTAGCCGGGGAGGCAGTGGTCCGGGCCGCCGGGATGGCTATGGAGATCCATGGAGGCATGGGCTATTCGTTGGAAATGCCGGTGGAAAAATATTATCGGGATTCCAAACTGTATCAGGTGGGCGAAGGGACGGCTAACATCATGCGTCTGTTGATCGCCGATGATGCCCTGGGCATCAAAAAGGCCAACCGGCCCAGGATTCATGTGCCCAGTGACTTTCGGGAGCTGGAGTGAAATTTTCTTGAAAAGGGGGTTTTGTTCACCGCAAAGCCGCCCCAGTTAAATAAAATCCAAATTTAACGGGTCAAGCCAAGGACGCAGAGAAATTTTTTTTGAACAATCCCGTGAGAGGCGGGATTGTTCAAATCCCGCCCAGGCAGAGATTTTAACGTAGTTATTGTTTTTACATTTATAGTCTTACGAATTAGTACTACAGCGTATTTTTTTGCTAATGCGCCCCTTAACCGTCATTCCGGCATGCTTTAAGCCGGAATCCAGGGACT
>JACRBX010000286.1 GCA_016219225.1 Deltaproteobacteria bacterium | reverse complement strand
CTTCCAGGGCTTTTTTTAAAAAAACAATTCCGTCCATATCCGGCATCATCAAGTCCGTGAGGAGGAGATCATATTCCTCATTTTTAAAGTGCTCCAGTGCCTCTTTGGCCGAAGTAAAGCCGGACGTTCTATAGCCCCGGGCATCGAGGGTCTCGCAGAGAACGGTCATCAATTCGGTTTCATCATCGACGATCAGCAATCGGCCGATATTTGGTTTAACCATTTTAGATCTCCTTAGTATGAAAATAGAAAATCAGGCACGAGGCACGAGAGGAAAAAAACACTGGCCCCTCGCCCATTGCCCAATAGCCACTTTTGATGGTCTCGTAATAACGTAAATCGGCGCTTTTGGACTTTTTACGGACGCAACACTTTTCACTTTTTGATTGATATTTGGTATAACATAAGTTATACTCTTAATAGATTGGAGGAATAATTCTATGAAATCTTTGAAAACGGCCATCTCGGTTCCGGAAGATATCTTTATTAAAGCGGAGGAGACGGCGAAAAACCTTGGAATGAATCGAAGCCGGTTGTACACGGCGGCCATCAGCGAATTTATTGAAAAACATCGGGATGATGACATAACGGCCCGATTGAATGCACTATACGCTGAAGAGTCCTCCGGGATCGATCCTATGCTCACAGAAATGCAGAATTCAAGTCTGGCGCAGGAGGTCTGGTGAAACGAGGCGAAATATGGTGGGCAACATTGCCCGACCCAATCGGTTCCGGACCGGGATTTCGCCGCCCTGTCCTTGTTGTCCAAAAAGATGCCTTCAACAGGAGTGCACTCTCGACTGTTTTGGTTGTGGTTATCACTGGAAATCTGCGTTTGTCCGAAGCACCCGGCAACGTCATGTTGCCGAAAAAATATACGGGTCTTCCCCATGATTCTGTGGCCAATATATCCCAGATCATCACGATAGATAAATGCTTTTTGACGGATTTCGCAGGTGCCCTGTCTCGATCCCTTTACGAGAAGGTAGAGGCCGGCCTCAGGCTCATTCTGTTGTGAGCCCGGTATGCCCTTCTTGCAAAGAGAAATAAAACCATGACTTTCATAGGAACTGGCCAACATACTCCACCACTCGCAAGGATCTTAAAGATTTTTTTTCAGGTCTGCCACATTCATCCCGTTTTTTAACAGCAGAGAAATACGAACCGTAGTTCCTTTCCCGGGAAGGCCCTCGCTTAAAATTTCAAAGCACCCATTATGTTCCTGAACAATCCGCCGGCAAATCGGGAGCCCGAGCCCGGTTCCCTTCCCTTCGGGTTTGGTGGTAAAGAAAGGTTCCATGACCTTGGGCAATACTTCCGGAGCGATACCTGTTCCGGTATCGGTAATCTCGATAACGATAAAGGCTTTTCCTGGGGGATCGGGGGTCGGGGTTCGGGGTTCGACAGGTTTCATATCTGCCGCTCCCTGATCTCTGATCCCCGATCCCTGATCCCCGAACTCTGAGCCCTGATCCCCGGCCCCCGGCCCCTTGGCATAGACCCTTATGCCCAACGTCCCTCCCCGGGACATGGCATCACTGCTGTTGGTAAAAAGGTTGAGGAACAATTGCCGCAACTGCTGGCGATCGGCATGGATATAAGGAATGTCCGGAGAAAATTCCCGCTGGACCTCAATGTGAACCTTGCGCAAATGGTAATAGATCAGGTTGAGCGTGTTTTCTATTTCTTGACAAACATTTACCGTTGAGATCTGGGGTTGGCTGCGCCGGCTGAACTGAAGCAGGTTGGCTACCAGATCAGCCATTCGATCAAGCTCCTGCTCGATAATCTCCAGGGACCTCCGTTTGGGGTCCTCCCCTGGGACCTGGCCCAAAAGGGCCTCTATCCGAAGGTTCACCGTGGCCAGGGGATTGTTCAATTCATGGGCGATACTGGCGGCCAACTCTCCCATGGTAGCCAGTTTTGAGGCCTGCCAGAGTTGCTGGGACATCAGTCTGATCTCTTCATTGACCTTTTCCAGTTCCGCCGTTCTTTCTTCCACCCTTTTTTCCAACTCTTCATTCAATAAGCTGAGTTCATTATCCAACCGAATCAGCTCCATATTTTTCCGGTAGGCGTCTTCATAGGTGGAAAGGAGAAAATCCAGTATTTGGGTTTTATCGGCCGCCACCTGATAGGTGTCTCCTGAAAAACATACCGAGATGGAGCCATCTGCCTTTTGCCTTTGTCGGAGATCGATATTCGCTTGTATCTGTTCAACCCGGGAGATCAGATTTTTTTCATCGAAAGGTTTTACGATAAAACTGTTCGCACCACATTCCAACCCCCGGATAATATCCTTCAGATCAGACAGGGAAGTCAAAAGGATGACCGGAATATCATTGAAACTTTTATTCTCCCGGACCCCTTTACAGAATTCATAGCCGTTCATCTCCGGCATCATGATGTCGCTGATAATCAGAAAGGGCCGGTACCCCTCCTTTAACACCTTGAGGGCCTGGACCCCGTTTGAGGCGGCGACGACCCCAAGCCCGTGTTCCTCCAGGATATATTTCAATTTTTCGGCCTGGACCGGACTGTCTTCCACGATGAGGATCTCAGGTGGAATTTCCGCGATAGGTTTTCTCTCTTCCATAAAGTCCTCCGAAAAAAACTGAGATTTCGTTAATCAGGTTTCCCAATAATGAGACGATTTCTTCTGGAGACAGGATGTATCGGGCGGCATCAAGCCGGACCGCTTCTCCCGGCATCCCGAAAACAGTGGAACTTTCCTGGTCCTGGACAATCGTGACGGCCCCCTTTTCTCTCATCAACTTTAATTCCGCAGCACCGTCCTTCCCCATACCGGTAAGCAGAATACCGACGGCTTGACGGCCATAAACATGGGCCACCGAGCGGAAAAGGTACGAGACGGAAGGTCGCAAACCGTTTTCAGGAGGATCATCGATCAGGGCGATCCGTCCATTCATCACCACCTGCATCTGCCTTCCATCCGGGGCCAGATAGGCGTGGCCGGCCATGGGTTGGGCATTATGGGCGGCCAGATGAATCGGGAGGGACGAAGACTGATTCAACCAGTCTGCAAATCCATCAATAAAACCTTCTGCTATGTGCTGCACGATTAAAACGGGCCAGGGAAAACTCTTAGGCAATCCGGAGAGAATTTGCCGGATGACCGGAGGGCCTCCGGTCGAGGCGCCGATGGCAACCAGCTTGATTTCATCGATTTTTTCCCCGTTCTCGATGACCCTTCTCAGGGCCGGCGTTTTTCTATGTTTGTCGGGCCACCTCCTGATCACTTTCACTTCCGACATCAGCTTAACCATACGGATCAGCTCTCTGGCGTCTTTGGCATGACTCGGATGGCCGATCCCTCTCGGTTTTTGTATGATCGTCAAAGCCCCTACTTCCGTGGCTTTGAAAGAAATTCCCACCTCCCGGATGTTGAAGCTGCCGGTCACGATAATGATCGGGATGGGGTTTGTTTCCATGATGGTCCGGGTGGTTTCAAAGCCATCCATTTTGGGCATAATGATATCCATGGTAATGACATCGGGTTTTTCGTGTTGAATGGCCTTCAGCGCCTCCTCCCCATTGCCTGCCGTTCCGATTACCCTTATTCCCGGATCGGAATTAAGAATATAGGCCAGGAGCTCCCGCACCACCGGGGAATCGTCGACGATGAGAACCCTGATCGGGGATCGGGGATCGGGGATCGGGGGGCGGGGGTCAGGGGTCAGAGATCGGGGATCGGGCATTTTTAGATTCTTTCCTTATTTTTTAATGAAGTTCTTAAGCCATTTAACATTCGCCCAATAGTTGATGTTTTGTTCATCAATTCTTCTAAACTCTTGGCGGATATATATTCCAGACGTTCGGCGATCTGTAATAAAGTTTCTAATTCTGCCAGGGAACCATATGCAATAGATAGATGTTGAAGAAACTCTTTTGTATGTTGCCTTGCTCTCCCCTCTGCTATATTGGCTGCTATTGATACGACCGCACGTTGTATCTGGCTCGCTAATCCGAAAACTTCATATTTGGGAAAACTCCTCGTTAATTGATAACAATCCACAACCAAATCCATGGAATTTTGCCATACCTCCAAATCATAATAACTTTTGAAAGCAGGGGGCTGGGTTCGGGGGGCGGGGATCTGACTTTCAACTACCGATCCCTGGCCCCTGGCCCCTGTTCCCCGACTATCACTCTCTATTCTCCGATCCCTTTTATTCTCGTTAAAGTTACTCACTTTTTATTCTCCTTTCCCGACCCCCGACCCCTGTTCCCCGACCCCTAAATCAATCTTCTCACCACTTCCAATAAATTGCTCTGATCAAAGCTGCTTTTCACAATATAGGCATTGGCCCCGACTTCGATGCCGCGCCGCCGGTCCTGGTCGGATTCAAGGCTGGTGACCAGAATGACCGGGAGATCCGGGAATTTATTATTACCCCGGATATTCTCGACCAGATCGAAACCATCCATTCTCGGCATCTGGATGTCAGACACCACCAGATCAAACTTCTGGGTTCTCAGGGCAGCAACGGCATCCAGGCCATCGACGGTGGTTCTAACTGCGTAACCGACCGTACTCAAAATATTCTTCAGCAAGGTTCGGGCGGTAATCGAATCTTCCACAACCAGGATGGACCTTCTTTTTTCAGGGATAATTGCCTTTTTCAGACCGGCAGGGGTCCCCCCGACCCTTACGGCCGATTTCAGGATATCGACGACATTCAGGATCGGGACCACTACACCGCCTTCCAGGACGGTCGCTCCGGCAATATTGCGAACCCGGGAAAGCTGGTTCCCGAGAGGTTTCACCAAAACCTCCCGCTCCTGAAGAACCGCATCGACCTGAAAGGCCATCCGCTTCTCTGCCGAGCCCAGAACCACTAAAGACAGATAGGGGTCGGGGTTCGGGGATCGGAGGTCGGTATTGAGGAATCGGCTGCTCCCAGATCCCTGATCCCAGCCCCCTGACCCCTGATCCCTGATCCCAGATCCCTGGCCCCCGACCCCCGACCCCAGTTCAAGCACATCCTCCAATCTCGTTAATGAAAGGACCCGACCGTCCAGAAGAACGGTCTCCCGGTTTTCCACGGTTTTAATCTCCTCTTTTTTTGTCCTTACCACCCTCTCGACATTGTTGGTGGGAAGGATAAAGGGATAACCGCTAACGGTGACCAGAACGCCCCGGAAGGTGGCTAAGGTAAGCGGTATAACCATTCTGAAGAGGGTTCCCGCATCCGGTCCGGATTCCACCTCGATCCGGCCGCCCAGTTTTTCCACCTTTTCACGGACAATTGCCAGCCCCAGTCCCCTCCCGGAGAGTTCGGTAATGATGGGGCTGGTGGTCAGACCGGATCGAAAAATCAAGGACGTTACCTCCCCCTCGCTCAGTTTTTCGATTTCTTCCCGGGAGAGGAGACCGTGCTGTAAGGCCGCAGTTTTCAGTCGGGTTGCTTCGATCCCTGCCCCGTCATCGGAGAGGACGATTTCCAGTTTATTTCCGTTTTTCGAGGTGATTGTCAGGAGAATTTTCCCTCTGACCGGTTTTTTCTTTCTTTTCCGTTCCCCCACCTTCTCGATCCCATGGTCGAGGCAGTTTCTGACCATGTGGGTGAGGGGGTCCTTCATTTCCTCCAGCACCCTTCGGTCAACCTCGATTTCACCGCCGGTAACGATCATCTCCGCTTCTTTTCCCATCTCCCGGGAAATCTCGCGGACCACCTTGGGAAATTGATCCGAGAGAGTGGAGAAAGGCAGCATCAAAATCTTTTTCATCTCATCCAGCAGTGAATCCACCATTCCTCCCAGGGAACGGTGGTCGTACTCCGCAGCCTTCAAGAGCGTGGTCAATTGGCCCTCGAAGGGCGATAGAAATAATGGCTCTCCCGACCTTTTGAATCCCGACCATTCTTTTTTCAATTGATTCAGGGAGGTTCTCATTTCTCTTAATTCAGCCAGCCGTTGTCCGGAGGTAATTTTTACGGTCAACAACTCCTCGGCCTGAAATAGAATGGAATCCAGCTTATGGGTGGATATCCTGATAGTCTCTGACGAAGGCAAACTGGGAGATAAGGGGAGGGAAGAGGTTCCGGGGATCGGGGATCGGGGATCGGGGGTCGGGGGTCGGGGGTCGGGGATCGGAAGGGATGGAGGTTCCGGAATAGGATCGGAAGTCTCCTCTTTTTCAACTCGGACCGGCTCTTGCTCGATGGACGGTTTCTTGATGACATTTTCCAGGACCTGGACCAAGGCGCCAACCCCGGAAGCCGTCTTTTCCTCTGCTGCGGTTGAAAGGCTTTCGATCTTATCCACGGCCTTGTGCAACACATCGAATAGTTGTATCGTGGCCTGGATTTCTCTCCCCTTCAGGGCGGAAAAAACATTCTCCATCGATTGGCAGAGGGCGGCAATTTTCTGCAGGTTCACACTCCGGGCCGCACCTTTCAGACTGTGGGCCTCACGGTAGATGACTTCCAAGATCTCCGGTTGTTTCTCCGGGCCGGCCTTTTCAAGCTCGATCAGGCCGGAGGATATGGCCTTGAGATGCTCTCCGGCTTCAATCTTAAAGAGCGAAAGAAGTCTTTGCAATAATTGCTTTTCTTTATCGTCCATAGCCTCTCCAATAAATCTAAATCAGGACGCGGATTTTCGCCGATATTCGCAGATCATAAAAATAGGTCCAAGGTTCAAGGTTTGTCTTGCTTGCAACTTGCAACTTGAGACTTGCAACTCTATATCTTGTACTGTCCGATCATACCCTTCAACCGCTGTCCCAGCTCGTTCAGGCTATGGGCAGACTGTTCGGCCTGCCTGGTTCCGGCCATGTTCTGCTGGGCCGCCTGTTTGATGTTCTCCATGGCCAGGGCGATCTGGTCCATCCCCACTAATTGCTGCTGGCTGGAGGCCACGATCTGCAGCAGGGCATTGGCCGCCTCCGTTACGCTTTCCGTCAGCCGGGTAATGGCCTCCCCTGATTCCGTCGCCTGCTTTACCGATCTGTCCACCGCCTTGCCGACCTGCTCCGTGGTCATCACCGCGGCCGCCGTGGCCTTCTGAATGTCACTCAAAATGGAACGCACCTGGACGGTGGCCTGCTTCGACTGTTCGGCCAGGCTCTTGACCTCCTGGGCCACCACGGCAAAGCCTTTGCCCTGCTCCCCGGCCTTGGCCGCCTCTATGGCCGCATTCACGGCCAGCAGGTTGGACTGCTGGGCCAGATCATTCACCGTAGTGATAATCTCTCCGATCACCTGGTTCTGCTCGCTCAACTTGACGATGCTCTCTCCCACGGATTCCATTTGTTGTTTAATAAGACTGATCCCTCGTAATGTTTCTTCAACAGCCTCCTGCCCCTGCTGAGCCACCTGGGCCGCCTGCTGGGCACTATCGGAAACAGTTCTGGATTTTTCACTGGCTAAGCGGGCTGTCTGCTTGACCTCCTCAACCGTCGCCGTCGTCTGGCTGACGGCCGTCGACGTTTCCGCCGAAACCGCAGCCAGCTCCGTCGTCGAGGACAAAATCTGGTTTACGGCAGAGGCCAGGGTATTAACCGACTCTTGAACTTCCTGCATAGCCTGTCTTAAGTTGTCCGCTATCTGCTTGCGCTCGGAGATCTCGCTTTCCAGGGCCAGATTAGTCTTTTCCAATTCAGCCTTCATTTCCAGTTTTTCTTTGGTGTCACGAAGCTCGACTTCGGTCCTCCAAAAAATGACAAAGACATACCCAAGCAGAATAAAATAAGCCAAAGCCCGTAAAATGTGCCATAACCACCATTCACTGTTCCAGGGCTGGGAAAACCAAAACAGAAAGCCGGACGAACCATTAAGGAGGCAGAAAAAGGCAAAGAGGATATCTTCGGTATTTCCATCATGTTGATAGCGGACCAGAAAACAGATCGCTCCAAGAATAAAGAAAAATCCGCCGAGGAAATTGATGGCAAAGGCTGCCGGGGTAAATGCCCCCTTGCTCAACATTTCCGGAAGTGCCTGGTAAAAACTGAATGAGAATATACCGGCTATTATGGTTATAACTGCCACAACAATCGGCAAAGTATTCTCTCCCTGGGAAGCGGTTTTCCGTCTCATTAACCAAATCAGGGAAAAGAAAAACCCGCCGACCAGGATGGCCAGGCTATGGAGCCAGACGAAGGTATTGCCAATTTCTACGGAGGCGTGGAACCCGTCCAGTATCCCCATGCCGATCAAGGCAGATGCGATCACGCCATAATGAGACACCTCTTTTTTATGTTTTTGCTGCAATAAAAGAAGTACGGCCAGTGAAAACCCGGCAAACAGTCCGATTGTCTCCAGAAAGGAATGAAAGGGCTCTTTGATCCATATCCATTCGGGCAAAATCGTTTTAAGGAATATACAAATCAATACGGGGAGTATACCCCCCAGGGCAATACAACTAACAGTATTCGTTTTTGAACCGCTGCCGCTCATTTTGAATCCTCCTTTTTAATGTTTCTTCCTTCTCCGTCCCCCATTTTTAAACTCTAAACTGCCCGATCATGGCCTTCAGCTTCTGCCCCAGTTCATTGAGGCTATGGGCGGACTGTTCGGCCTGCCTGGTTCCGGCCATATTCTGCTGGGCCGCCTGTTTGATGTTCTCCATGGCCAGGGCGATCTGATCCATCCCCACTAATTGCTGCTGGCTGGAGGCCACAATCTGCAGCAGGGCATTGGCCGCCTCCGTTACGCTTTCCGTCAGTCGGGTAATGGCCTCTCCTGATTCCGTCGCCTGCTTTACCGAGCCGTCCACCGCCTTGCCGACCTGCTCCGTGGTCATCACTGCGGCCGCCGTGGCCTTTTGGATCTCATTTAATATCGAACGCACCTGGATAGTAGCCTGTTTCGATTGTTCGGCCAGGCTCTTGACCTCCTGGGCCACCACGGCAAAGCCTTTGCCCTGTTCCCCGGCCTTGGCCGCCTCTATGGCCGCATTCACGGCCAGCAGGTTGGACTGCTGGGCCAGATCATTCACCGTAGTGATAATCTCTCCGATCGCCTGGTTCTGCTCGCTCAACTTGACGATGCTCTCTCCCACGGATTCCATGTGCTGCTTGATCAGCGTGATCCCATGGATCGTTTCTTCAACAGCCTCCTGCCCCTGCTGGGCCACCTGGGCGGCTTGCTGGGCGCTGTCCGAAACAGTCCTGGATTTCTCGCTGGCTAAGCGGGCCGTCTGCTTGACCTCTTCGACGGTCGCCGTTGTCTCACTGACCGCGGTCGACGTTTCGGTCGAAACCGAAGCCATCTCGGCCGTCGAGGTCAGGATCTGACTCGCAGCCGAGGCCAGAACGTTGGTCATCTCCGCAGACTGCCGATTCATCTCTCTGAGATTTTCCACCATGACAGCAAAGGCCCTGGTCAGGATTCCGGCTTCATCCGTTCGATCGTAGGTGGTTATGGGGACAGTCAAATCGCCCCCGCTTATTTTTTCCGCGGCACCGGATATTTCTCTGAGCGGTCTGGAAATGTTTCTGGAAATGAAAAAGCCAGCCAGTGCCGCAAAAATAATAGCCAAAGTCGTCCCCCCCAAAATAACTTTTTTAGCGGCGGTTACGGCTGTTTTGGCCTCTGCTTCCCTCTGTCTTAAGAGTCTGGTTTCTTCATTCTGGATCTCGCTGATCATTTTGCGAATGTCTTTCATGGATTTTCTCACTTCGTCGGTCATAACCTTCTTCCTGGCGGCCTCAAACCCTTCGGTTCTCCGCAACTCGATAATTTCTTTTATAAATCCAAGTGAACGCCCAGTAAGCGGCTCAAGGGTTTCCAGTCTCTTCTGCTGCACAGGACTGGCCTGGGTACGGTTGCGGATCCGCTTGAAATGCCCGTCGATTTTTTTAATCCCGTTATGATAGAATTCCAGATAATCTTCTTTTCCAGAAATGACATACCCCCGTTCGCTTCTCTGTATGTCAAGCATAGTGGTATAGGTTTCTTCCAACTCGGTCATCACCCTGTAAGTGGATGTCACCCAATAATTCGTCTCCATCAGTTTAACAATACTCAAATAGGAGATTATGCTAACGACAACAAAGACCACCACGGCCACGGCATATCCCCCTACCACCTTTGCTCCAATGGTCCATCTCATGGTCAGGTCCTTCCTTTCAATAATTGATTATTAAGACACTTCCTCATGGACGATCATGTTCGGGTCATTCAATAACTTGATCGCATCGAGAATAATGATTCGTTCCTTGGCAATCCCCTTCAAGTACTTCTCCCGAATATCGGTCAGTGTGGGAAGGTCCGGCTCCAATTGGTCCGATGAATGGACCCGGACACCGATGATCTCGTCAGCCAGAATGCCGAATTCCATGCGCCCATTGTGGAGGATAATGACCTGGTTGAGATCCGATAGACCCTTTTCCGGCAGCTCGAAAAACTTCCTGATATCAATGATGGAAAGGATCTGTCCCCGGACATTGATCAGGCCGAATACGAAAGGCGGGGTGCAGGGAAGAGGGGTGTATTCCTTTAACGGATACACTTCCCGGATAAAGATGGTCTCAAGGCCGTATCTTTCGTGGGCCAGGGAAAATTCCAAAAATTCGATTGTTTCTCCCGCTTCCTTTTCTTCCGGCTCCCTGGCCAATACTCTGGATCTTTCTTTTAGAATTTTATTATCATCTGCCGGAGAGGTCTCTTTAAGCTTTTTTGAGTCCATGCTGATTTTTTCTCCTTACGGAATGGATTATTTGGGCCAGGCTCCCGGCCGTCATCCCTCCCGACCCCGGCAGGAGGTCTTCTTTTTTGATTTTTTCCAAGAGATGCAGGGCGTTCCCAAAGCATTTTTCCGCGTCCCTGGCCTTACCCTGGAGGGCGGACAAATTTCCCAGAGCGAAATAGGCGAGAATAAAATTGTGGTCCAGGTAGAGAACCTTCCTCAAGGATGATATGGCTTCCTCGTTTTGCCCCTGTTCTTGCTGTATGGAAGACAGAAGAAAGTGGAGTTCCGGATTGAATTCGTCTTTGGAAATCGCCTTTTGGCAGTGTTCCATGGCCTCCGGAAGCCTGCCCATGTTAGCATAATGACGGGCCAGATCCTTGTGGGGAGCGGGGAACAGGGATCGGGGGCCAGGGACCGGAAACAAGGGATCGGGGGTCGGGGGCCGAAAATCAGAACTCGGGCGGTGAGGGGCGGGGAATTGGGATGTGGAAGCGGATTGATAAGCACTTCCTTTGTCCCTAAACCGGGGTGCGGCAGTTACGGTCGCAGGGTGAATGCCTTGTTTTTTTGGGGCAAAATCCCGAACGCCGATCCCCGGTCCCCGACCCCTGGTCCCCGACCCCTGATCCCCGGTCCCCGACCCCCGGACTGCTTTTTGATACAAAACGGCATCAGGGAGTCGTATCGCCTTAAATCCCGCAGAAAGCGTGGCAGGGGG
>JACRBX010000285.1 GCA_016219225.1 Deltaproteobacteria bacterium | reverse complement strand
GTTTGAGATTTAACGCCAGGCATAATTCCAAAACGGCCCGGGAGAAGAAAATAAAACGCTCGGCATTGTCCTGGTAATCCCCATATTCGTTCCCATAGAGTCCATCCCGGTCATAAAGATCGTCCCGGCCGATCAGATAAACCGTTACCAGGTCTTCAAGTCCGGCCTGATAAACCTGGGCCGGCTTTTTCATCCAGGAGATAGGAACCTCCAAGATGGTGTCCAGGGGTTTTAATGGGGGTTTAACGGACCTGGCTTGACGGTACCTGGGTGTGGCTACGAATACCTCATGTCCCGACCGGGCCAAAGCGAGCGGCAAGGCATGGGAGACCTCAGCCAAACCCCCGGCCCTGGAAAAGGGACTGATTTCGGAGGTGGCAAAAAGGACCTTCATGTTTCCTCCTCAAGTGAGACCTCTCTTAAGAATTTGGCGGCTTCTTCCGGCGGGGACGGATTGATATAAAATCCGGAACCCCATTCAAACCCGGCGATCCGGGTCAGTTTAGGGACGATTTCAAAATGCCAGTGATAATAATCCTGATGGGATTCCTTGACGGGAGAAGTGTGCAACATAAAATTATAAGGCCGATTGTTTAAGGCCTTGTCCAGCCGTTTAAGGGTCTGGGAAAAGATTTGGGCCAGAGAGGCGAATTTGGCCTCCTCCAGATCGGTATAAACGGCGTTATGATTTTTAGGGATGATCCAGACCTCAAAGGGGGAACGGGGGGCAAAAGGACAACAGACCAGGAAGTCTTGATTTTCAATCACCACCCGGACTTTGGCTTCCTGTTCCTGCCGGACGATATCACAATAAACGCAACGGTCCTTGTAGCCGTAATATTTCTTGGAGCCGCTCAGCTCCTCAAGGGCGATTTCAGGAATTACCGGCAGGGCGATCAATTGAGAGTGGCTGTGTTCCAGAGATGCTCCGGCCGAACGGCCCTGATTTTTGAAAACCAGGATGTACCGAAACCGTGGATCCTTGGATAAGTCTAAGATCCGGTCCCGGTAGGCCCGAAGGACATCGGCAAATCGTTCGGGGGGCATCGTGGAGAGGGTTTCATCATGATGAGGGGTTTCGATAATGACTTCATGGGCTCCGATACCGTTCATTTTGTCATATAATCCCTCGCCCACTTTGAACAGATTACCTTCGATTACCAGGGCTGGAAATTTATTGGCCACAACCCGTAAGGTCCAGCCGGGAGTGTTGGGCTGGGTTCCAGGATTCCGGTAGGCCACGATTTCGGGCGGGGTGGTTTTTTCATTTCCCGGGTCAAAGGGACAAAATCCACCTTTAGGGGTCTCATCCTCGGGGGCAAAATCAAAAGGGCGTTTGGCCCTTTCCGTGGAGATAATAACCCATCTTCCGACAATGGGGTCCTTTCGTAATTCCGGCATCCGAACCTCCTGGCGCTTTCATAAATAAGCGATAAATATTATTAAAAATAGTTTAACATTTTCCCTCTTTGATGTACATTTGAAAACAAAATTTTTTTCTTGACATTATACCCGTCTTGCTAACTAAATTTAAAGGGAAATTTTTAACGGATTAATTCATGAACGGCAAGTTTTCCATCAATCGGTTCCGTCTCGGTCAGACCAAATTTCTGCTTTTGTCAGTCTTTTTGCTCCTGGGGTCATTATCCTGCCGCCAGGTGGTCCCGCCTCCCCCTCCGGTCACCAGGCTGCCCCCCGTGCCTATCATTACGGAAAGGCTGATGATACCTTCCGGACCTTCCGAAGAGGATACCAACAAGACGGCTCGGGTCATTTTGGATATTCCCCCCCCGGTGCCTGTTTTGCCTCCTATGGAAGGGGAGGTTCGGGTGCCCCTTCCGGAACCCTGGAAAATCGTAGTTAAAAAAGGCCAACGCAAGTTGTACCTCTACCAACAAGGGGAATTATTTAAAATGTTCCCGGTTGATCTGGGAGGAAATCCAAAAGGCCCCAAAATCTGCCAGGGGGATCTGCGCACCCCGGAAGGGGAATACCGGGTTATTGAGAAAAAAGATCGGGGACAAACCAGGTTTTACCAGGCCTTTCTTTTGAATTACCCGAATGATGAGGATCGGGTCCGCTATGAGCTGGCTGTCCGGAACGGGCTTTTGCCCAAAGATATCGGGATTGGCGGGTTGATCGAGATCCACGGGGAAGGCGTTGGGGTGGATTGGACCAAAGGGTGTATTGCCTTGAATAATCCCCACATGAAGGAACTGTTTAACCAGATTCCGGTGGGAACACCGGTCCGGATCGAACCCTGAATACTGTTAGACAGGATAATTTATTGATTTTTTCGTATTTGGAGGAAATTATTTATGAAAGCAGCCGTATTAAAGGGACCGCTGGATATCAGGATGGAAACCGTAGCCGATCCGGTGGTTGAGCCCGACGGAATCATTATCAAAGTGAAGACTTGCGGGATCTGCGGTTCCGATCTCCATGTTTATAAACAGGAAGGAAAAGAAGGTACCCTATTCGGCCATGAATTCAGCGGTGACGTGGCCGAAGTAGGGTCACAGGTAAAAGATCTGGCCGTGGGCGAGCGGGTTACTGCTGTAGGTTTTCGCCCATGCGGCCAGTGTTTCTGGTGCCGTCAGGGCAAATCCTTTCGCTGTTCCGAAATGGCTCTGGTGGGCTATCAACTTCCCGGGGCCATGGCCGAATATGTGTCCATCCCTTCCGCAAAGCTCGGACGAAATGTCTTCAAGCTGTCGGATGAATTGACTTACCAGGACGGCGCTACGGTGGAACCCCTGTCTATCGCCCTTTATTCAGTGAAAAGGGCTCACCCTCAGGAGAAGGATACGGTGGTGGTCCTGGGAGCAGGCATCATCGGGCTCAATACCATCCAGGTGCTCAAGGCTATGGGGGTTAACAGGGTGTTGGTCAGCGGCCGCCGAACTTCCAGATTGGAGGCCGCCAAGACCTGCGGGGCCGATCTGGTCGTTGATGCCGCCCGGGAGGACGTTTTGCAGACGGTTATGGATGCGACCTCCGGAATGGGTGCGGACCTGGTTGTGGAATGTGCCGGTTCCCAGGAAACCTTCAATCAAGCCGTTGCCATGGCCCGTGGAGGAGGCAAGATCATGCTGGTGGGGGTCTACGAAAAACCTTTGACCTGGGATCCGTTGCCGGTGATCAGTAAAAATCTGACCCTGGTTGGCTGTCTGGGAGGAAACTTCCCCGGGGCCATCGAACTTCTTCGAAGCGCCAAAGTCAATACCCGGCCCCTGGTCACCCATTCCTTTCCCCTGGATCAGGCCCAGGAGGCCTTCCGAACCCAGCTTGAAGATCAGACGGCCATCAAGGTGATGATTGTACCTTAAAACGAAGAAACCGTTCGTCGTTAAGCGTTCGGCGTTCGGCGAAAGATATTTTCATGAACCATGGTGTCTACAGGCGGGCAAGAGGGTTTGGTTCTAAAATTTGAATATCGAACATCGAACATTCATTATTCGTTTTTCGATATTTTGCAGGGGCGGTTTTAAACCCGCCCCTGCAAAATATTAGGCATTGATCAAATCGTGGGGGGTTCTGTTTTTCCTTGCATCTTGAAACTTGAAACTTGATAACTTCATTTTTAATAGGCAAAGGCCGCTTCACTGATCTCCAGCGGGGTTTTATCGGCCATCTTAATGCCTTCGCAACGGGCTTTGATTCCGGTTAGAATGTTGGCGGCAAAGAATTTCCCGGCCGCCACCTTGCCGCTGTAAAAGGCGCTCTCTTTGTCTTCCCCCTCTAATTCTTTCTGCTTTTCTCTGGTATCGACTCCCTTTTCCTGGTATCGGGCCAGGAGTTTCTCCGAGGCGATTCCGGCCGCCTCGATGAGGAAATGGCCGATAATAACATCTCCGAATATTTCCAGGAACGGCCCGGCATTGAGAACGGGAAGGAGGTAATCCCCAGCCTTGCCGGACTGGGCGAAGAACATGACCAGATCGATACAGGCATTGGAGGCCTCTTCCAGGATGGCAGCATATTTGCCCAAGTCTTCATGTCCTTTTATTTTAGCGATATTTTTTTGGATCTCGCCAAAAAGATTCATGATATTCATGCCTTTTCGCTGACCGAGTTTCCGACCCACCAGGTCGAGGGCTTGTATGCCGTTGGTCCCTTCATAAATCGTGGCGATCTTGACGTCCCGGTGATATTGCTCGATGGGATACTCGGAGCAGTAGCCGTAACCCCCATAGACATCCATGGCCATGGAGCAGATCAGGACCCCCTTATCGGAACAGTAGGCCTTGCAGACCGGGGTCATGAGGTCCAGGAAGCCTTCCCATTTTTCTTTTTCCTCCTGGGTACCGGCGACCCTCGATTGGTCCAGGCAGTAGGCTACGAAATAATTCATGGCCCGCATGCCTTCAACATGGGCCTTCATCCACAGAAGTTTACGCCGGATATCAGGATGGTTGATAATAGTGACCGGCCTGGCTTCGGGATTTTTTCCTTCCCAGATGGCCGTACCCTGGATACGCTCCCGGGCATAGGAAACGGCATGTTCGTAGGCCGCCGACCCGGTGTCCAGACCCTGCATGCCCGTTCCCAATCGGGCTTCGTTCATCATCTGGAACATGATCTTTATGCCCTCCCGCTCGTTGCCCAGAAGTTCGCCGATACATTTTCCATCTTCGCCGAAATTCAAGACCGCCGTGGATGATCCCTTGATGCCCATCTTATGCTCGATCCCTCCGGTATTGACGTCGTTGAATGCACCGAGGGAGCCGTCATCGTTAACCCGATATTTGGGGACAAGGAAGATGGAGATCCCTTTGGTCCCTGCCGGGTCACCCTCGATCCTGGCCAGGACCGGATGGACGATATTCGGCGTCAGATCGTGGTCCCCGGAGGAAATAAAACATTTGGTTCCCGTGATGCTGAAAGTCCCGTCCGGGAGGCGCTTGGCCGTGGTCTTCAGTGCCCCCACATCGCTGCCGGCCCCCGGTTCGGTCAGACACATGGTCCCGGACCATTCACCGGAGAAAAGCTTGAACATGTATTTTTCCTGCTGGGCCTCCGTGCCGTAAGAATGGATGAGACCGGCGGTACCATGGGTCAGACCCGGATACATGCAGAAGGCGTAGTTGGCGCTGCCCATTAGCTCGGCCACGGCAAAACCGATCGCCCGGGGCAGGCCCTGACCCCCGACATCGGGTGAATCCATGGGGCAGAGCCAGCCGGCCTCGGTGTATTTTTTATAAGGTTCGTGGAAGCATTTGGGTGCGGAAACCTTGCCGTCTTTGAAGGTACACCCCTCCCGGTCTCCTTCAGCCAGGGTGGGGAGGATGACGTTGACCGCCATCTTTTCGGCCTCGTTGAGCACCATCAACAGGTCATCCTTGGTGAAGTCTTGATAGGCCTCTGATTGCAGCAGTTTTTCAATGCCCAACTGCTCGAAAAGAACAAAACGCTGATCCCGTGTATTGACTAATGAATTACCCATAACAATCTTCCTTCCTGTGTTTAGTTCGAAAATAGACCAATTCAGGCTATAGGCACGAGGCTATAGGCTATAGGAAAAGAGAAATCACGGAACCCTTTTTAACCTATTGCCCCTCGCCCATTGCCTATCGCCCCTGTTATTCCATTTTTATGATTCGTTGTGCTCATCCCTCCTCCTTCGGGGGTGTGGATGGGGCTCTTTCTGCGGGCTTACTGTACCGGTTCAAATCCTGGATGTCAAGAAAAGAATGAACGTTCATTCATTTTTTTTCCGGAATTTACGAGAGCTTCGACTCAAAAAAAAGAAGTAAGAAGGAAAATCTCGGCGCCACGAAGCATGAAAAAAGAGAATATCAAATATCGAAGGAGAGTAACAACCTGTCATTCCG
This sequence comes from Deltaproteobacteria bacterium, assembly GCA_016219225.1. Lineage (NCBI taxonomy): Bacteria > Pseudomonadati > Myxococcota > Myxococcia > Deltaproteobacteria bacterium. Next base: position 281 of record JACRBX010000285.1, on the reverse strand, counting down.
GTGAAAACCGGAATCCAGGTGTTATATTGAGATGAAAGAACCTGGATTCCGGTTTTCACCGGAATGACGTTCGAGAAAGTCAGGATTTTCAGGAACAAGTTTTAAATTGTTCAAAGGGCTAAATGGTTACAAATTCCGCAATCCGCAATCCGAATTATCAGGGGAGTTTGTAATCCTTGAAGTCGTTGCGCAGCTTGGTTTTAAGGATTTTGCCCGTGGCCGTATGGGGGAGTTCCTCTACAAAGACCACATCATCCGGGACCTGCCATTTGGCCACCTTG
>JACRBX010000284.1 GCA_016219225.1 Deltaproteobacteria bacterium | reverse complement strand
TCGGCGGAGCCGAGCGGGCCGAGCGGCTGAACCCTCGAATCCTGGAATCCTTGAACCCTATTTTCGTAATAAAGTAAAGGAGAATAACACCATGGAAATTCTAAACTATACCGAAGAACACCGAATCTTTAGAGAATCAGTCCGGAAGTTTTTGGAAAAAGAGGTTTCCCCTTATGTGGAAGAATGGGAAGAAGCCAGGATCGTTCCCCGGAGTATCTGGAAAAAAATGGGGGACCAGGGATTTTTGTGCATGGATGTTCCCGAAGAATACGGTGGATTAGGGGCCGACTTCCTCTATTCGGTCATCGTCAGCGAAGAATTGACCCGGACCAATTGCACCGGTCTGGCCGCCCCCTTGCACAGCGATATCGTCGTCCCTTATATCACCGCCTTTGGCTCCGAAGAATTGAAAAAGAAATACCTGCCGGGATGCGTTTCCGGAGATATCATTTCAGCCATAGCCATGACCGAACCGAATACCGGTTCGGACCTGGCCGCTATCCGGACCAATTTCATAGAGGACGAGGATTCTTTCATCATTAACGGCCAGAAGACCTTTATCTCCAACGGCATCAACTGCGACCTGCTGATCCTGGCCGCCCGGGACCCCAGGACGGAAGATCCCCATGCCGCCCTCTCCCTCTTTCTCGTTCCGGCCGGAACCCCGGGATTTGAAAAAGGGAAAAAAATCAAAAAGATCGGCTGGCACAGCCAGGACACGGCCGAGCTCTATTTCACCGATTGCCGCATCCCCAAAGACCATATCCTGGGCCAGAGGGGTGCGGGCTTTTACATGCTCATGGTAAAACTCCAGCAGGAACGTCTGGTCTGCGCCACCGGTGCTGTGGCTGCGGCCGAACGCATACTCGAAACCACCCTGCCCTACGTCAAAGAACGGAAGGCCTTCGGCAAGCCCATTTCAAAATTTCAGGCCAATCAGTTCAAAATCGTCGAAATGGCCACGGAAATTAAATTAGGCCGGACCTTCCTGGACAAATTGATCGCCGATCACATGGAAGGGAAAAATATCGTCACCGAGGTCTCCATGGCCAAGTACTGGACGACCGAGATGGCCCACCGGGTGGCCGATCATTGCCTCCAGCTCCATGGGGGTTACGGTTATTGCGAGGAATACGCCATTGCCCGGGCCTGGCGGGATACCCGGGTCATGTCCATCTTCGCCGGCACCAACGAAATCATGAAGACCATCGTGGCCAAGATGATGGGGTTATAAATCCGTTACTCGTTACTTGTTACTTGTTACTCGTTTTAACCAGAAACCAGTAACGAGTAACAAGTAACGAATGACCAATAGACTCCTGTAGTTTCAATATACAGCCTTTTTATAAAAAATACAGCCTTCGCATTATTCAATTTCCCCTTCCTTTTCGATAAAATTAAGAAAATTAATAGTTCTTGAAAATCGAGCGGAATCCATCTTGTTTACTCAATCCGAATTTAAAAAGGAGGTGAGGTGCGCATGGATAAAAAAGAGCTGAAAAAGCTCTTGGCAGGAGTGAGTATCGCCGGCCTGCTGACCGGAGTAGCGCTGTTTGCTACTGGTTGTGTCACCAATGGAAAAAGTGCTTGAGGGGGGGACAAGCCGGGTGCAGGTAGTACCCAAGACCCAAAATCTCCAGGCCAGAGCAGTTGAAGCGGGAAAAAGTAGTGCCGTGGGCACTATCCATCCCAAAACCCTTTAGGGCGACCTCTTAACCTAACGAAAGTTATCCGTTTTGAGGTTGCCCGGTTATTACCTTATCAGGATGAAACTTAATCGAATATTTCCAGTCAGCCGTTCCCTGGTGTCCAAAGAAACCTGGGAGGAGATCAAAAAGATCTGGGAAAAAAGCCAGGACGCGGATAATCTTCCGGATAGCTTTTTTTCAGAAATTGCCTCTTTACGGTTACCGGGGGCCATACCGGATCTGATCCGATTGGAATTGGCCATCTACCAAACCCAAAGAAAACCAGCGGATTTTCCAAAAGAATCCGAAAAAATAGCCCTTAACCCTACCTTACAGGTCTTATCCCTTTCCTGGAAAAATTTACCGCTTTTCATCAAGCAAAAAGGCCTTCAAGCCCCTTCTTCGATTCAACTCGGCCCGGAATGGGTTTTAATTTGGCAAGATCCCAACTCCAGGAAATTACAGTTCGAAACCGCCTCTGATGAAGAACTCCTGGCCCTTAAGATGCTCGTGGAAGGGTTGGAAGTCGAAGAAGTGGCCCGAATGGGCAGCCTCCCCATAACCCACGTTGAGAAGGCCATCGACCGATCCGTTGCCAAGGGCATTCTCATCTCATCGCCTTCTAAGATTCGTCGGGATCCCCAAATCTTTCCTCAGGGGAAAGTCACCCAGGAACATTTTTTTTCTTCCCCTGTCTTTACCCTCCAGTGGCATATTACCCAAGCCTGCGATCTGCATTGCCTGCATTGCTATGATCGAAGTTCGCGGCTTGCGTTATCTTTAGGTCAATCACTGGAAATATTGGAGGATCTACGCCATTTTTGTCGCAGTCAAAACGTCAGAGGACACATTTCCTTTACCGGAGGCAATCCTTTTTTAAATCCTAACTTTTTCGCAATCTACCAGGCGGCCTTTGAAAAAGGTTTTTCCGTGGCCATTCTCGGGAATCCGGTGGCTCAGGAAAAGATCGAAAAAATTTCATCCATCCAAAATCCCGCTTTTTATCAAGTCAGCCTGGAAGGCTTGCCGGAACACAATGATCATATGCGCGAGAACGGTCACTTCGACCGGACCCTGCGCTTCCTGGCCCTTCTCAAGGATCAGGGCATTTATTCCATGGTAATGCTGACCCTGACCCGTGATAACCTCCACCAGGTTTTACCGTTGGCCGAGATATTGCGCGATAAAACCGAGGCCTTTTTCTTTAACAGGCTCTCCATGGTCGGAGAGGCCTCGAAGCTCCTTTTGCCCACGCCGGGAGAATTTCAACAATTTTTACGAACCTACCTTCAGGCATCCAGGGAAAACCCGATCTTGGGCCTCAAGGACAACTTATTCAATATTCTTTTTTACCAAAACGGCGGGGAGCTCTTTGGCGGCTGCGCCGGTTACGGCTGTAGTGCGGCCTTTAATTTTCTTACCTTGCTGCCTGATGGAGAGGTGCATGCCTGCCGCAAGTTTCCTTCCCCCATCGGAAATATATCGAACCAGTCCTTTGAAGAACTCTACACTTCGAAAAGGGCCAAAGAATATCGGGCCGGATCCAAAGCCTGTGCCCCCTGCCCTATCCGTCCGGTCTGCGGCGGCTGCCTGGCCGTATCCTCCAGCCTGGGTCTCGACATTTTTGAAGACCGGGACCCCTTTTGTTTTTTTGAATAACTAGGGGCTTTATTTATTAGACCGGACATGATATTATTTGACAGGTTTATGAAAAGTTCGATTCGGATGCTCCCGGGACATTGTTTCCTGTCATGATTCGGGGGATTGGGGGCCAGGAAAGCAGGGCGTTTAAATCAGAGGTTTGGGATCTTTTCCATCGATTTTTTGAAAAGAAGGAGTCTCCATTATGCCCACCTACGAATATTTCTGCAAAAAATGTAATGAGTCTTTTTCTGTGATTTTAAGCATCAAGGAGCATGAAGAAGAAAAGGTGCAATGCCCGAAATGCGGGGGGAAAGAAATCGAGCAGCAGATCTCCCATTTTATGACCAAGACTTCCAGAAAAAGCTAAATTATTCCGGCAGGCAACCTTCTTTCAACCCTCCAGCGGGCCATTGAGGAGGACACTGCAAACTTTTTCTTTTTCCCCCACTACCCTAAACCGAAAAGCCCGCTTTCCCTCTCCAAACTAAACCCTCATGCCCTCGGGGGCACCACGAAGTATGAAAATTGTTTTCGCCGACCCCCGATCCCTGACCCCCGATCCCTGAACGTTATTTTCGAACTAAATTATCTCCAATCCATATATTGACAATTCCGATCAAATATGGAATTATTCTCTTCAAGCCGGCGTAGCTCAGGGGTAGAGCAGCTGATTCGTAATCAGCAGGTCGCGGGTTCAAATCCCATCTCCGGCTCCATTTATTAAGAAAAGTTAGGGTTCAGCAATCAGCGATCGGGATGTAGCAAGCCCATTATCATTTATGAAAGCTGCAGTTAAAAAGATAACCGAACAGGTCCAGGCCCTTCCGAAAAATGAGTTGGATGAATTCCTTTCCTGGCTCACGGATTACGAAATAAGCCATTTGGACGAATGGGATAAAGAGATCGCGCGGGATTCTCAAAATGGCGGCCTCCTGAACCCCATTATAAAG